>NZ_PQVI01000029.1 GCF_002921145.1 Avibacterium endocarditidis | reverse complement strand
AAAATTGGCGCGAGTTGCTGTGTGCTTTCAACATTTTCCTGCCCATAACAATAACACGCACTAAAAAACGCGAAAAAACTCAAAGAAAAATATTTCGAATCAAAACGTTGCATTACAAAACACCTTTTTTTAAAGAAAAATAAGTTATTATCCTAACACAAAATATCAGGAAGTAAATGCATCGTTAAACAACATAAAATCTTTTTATGAAATGGCACTCCTATTTTTAACTGCATATGCTTTGTCAAAACACAAAAATAGGAGTACTGTACAGGTTAGAATTGACAGAGAAGAAAGATCAAAAATGAGATAGCGCTTTACTCTACCTCATTTTCTTTATTTAAGAGATTTGCTAGGATTCACCCACTTGATTGCATTTGGCGTTATTTGTAAATAACCCTGATCGCCTGAAAGATCATTATTATTGACATACCCTTGTTCACAAGAACTAATTCGCTGTTGATAACCAAAGCTATTTAACAATAACGTAGCAATCTGCTGATGAAATAAACGATCACATTGTGAGAAATCTTGATGTAATTGTTGTTGCAACACACTGTCAGGGGTATATAACACCGTTGGAACAAGATAATTATCTTCGTCCATTGTTGCCTGAATATGACGCTCAGGGGTAACAAATTGCCCGTGATCAGAAGTGTAAACAAACAACCAGTCTTTCGTAGGTTGCTGTTGCAAATAATGAATAATCTCTGCCATTAATTTATCTGTGGCATAGATAGTATTGTCATATTCATCATTTGCCGTTTTATCGCCAAATACTTTTTGTTCCGCCGTTAAAATCTTGCCATAAGGCATATGCGAACCACGCTGATGTAAAATAATGAAATGATTACCGTCCTGTAAATTAATCTTTTTCAATAAGGGTAATAATTCCCTATCGGGCATATGTTGTTTAAATCCAAAACCAAGATTTGTAGGATATTTCAGCTCATCAATCCACGTTTTACCTAATAAATTAAGCAGATCCATATCCTCTTGAGATTGCGCAGTATAAAAATAAGTTTGGTAGCCTTGCTGTTTAGCTAAACGAAATAAATTCGTTGTACCTTTAGAAATTTGGGATAATCCATTTGGATATTCAATAGCATTGAATAAAGAAGGAAGTGCAATTGCAGTAAGTAATCCCGCAGAATAGGTTTCTTTGACAATAGGTTGAGCATCAGATTGAGCAAACCGAGTTAAAAATGGCGTGGTGTTTCGATTTTCAAAATCATAACCAAAATAACTGACGTGTTTAGCACTTTCACTCTCACCAAGTAAGAAAATAATATTGCGAACTTTAGGTTTGCTCGCAACTTGTGGCTCTGCCATTTGATAATCAGGCACAACACTTAAGTGCAAAAACTTATAGGGTAAGGTATGTCCGGCAAATGAACTTAAGCTGAGATAATTCGTTTTAATTCGGCTATAAGAAAGTTTTGGGGAAATGACGCTTCTACTCTCATCTAAAGCCACACGAACAATACCGAAAATCATCAAGAGAAAAAATACGCCATCAGCAATCCAAGAACGTTTACGTTGAAAACATAAAATAGAGCTGACAAAAATAACTTCTAACAAACCCCATAATGCTGGAAATAATGTCTTTCCAACCAATGAGCTAGTTGCCCCTATTACTTCGTGCCATTCTTTAAATAGCAAATATAAATTCATTGGCGTGATCCAGCCTTGATAAGCAGCATAATGGATATTGTTACCAATAAAACTCATTGCAAAGAAAGCAAGAAGCAAGCATTGCGCTACCCTTGATTTAACAAAATATAACAATGCAACAAATACCAAAATAAACGCATAATTCTCCGCTAATTTACCCATAGGCAAAGCTGGAACAGCAAACACAATGCGATAGAGTAATTCGCTTCCAAGTAATAGCACACTGTATAACACAATAAGTGATAGGGCTTTTTTCATTTTGATGATCCTAAAAGGTTAAAATGAGCGAGATTGTAGCACAACACAATGATTTATATAAACAAAGCACGCTAGCTAAAGTGCGGTGCTTTTTGAGTAAATTTTTTGCCATTATATGAATATTAATTTTATTCATACAAAACGTGAAAATTATGACGTTGCATAATACTGAGCCTTTCGGCATTATTAGACGCAAGAAAGACGTTTAGACGTCTATTTGATTAATAATAAAGACAGGAGTTCGATTATGACAACATTTCATCTTTTAGGTTTTCCGCGTGTTGGTGCGAAACGTGAGCTTAAATTTGCCCAAGAGCGTTATTGGCGTGGCGAGATTGCAGAGCAAGATTTATTAGATATTGCCAAAGCCTTGCGTGAGATTAACTGGAAACACCAAGCAGCTGCCAATGCGGATTATGTGGCAGTGGCCGATTTCACTTTTTATGATCATATTTTAGATCTGCAAGTGGCAACAGGGGCAATTCCTGCGCGTTTTGGTTTTGATAGCCAGCAATTAACGCTTGATCAATATTTCCAACTGGCGCGTGGTAACAAAGAGCAATTCGCCATTGAAATGACAAAATGGTTTGATACCAACTATCACTATTTAGTGCCAGAATTCCACAAAAGCACCGAATTTAAAGCCAACCCAGCCCATTATGTGCAACAAATTCGTGAAGCAAAAGCCCTTGGTTTAAATGTGAAACCGACCATTGTTGGCCCATTGACGTTCTTACATTTAGGTAAGGAAAAAGGTGAAGCCTTTGATCGCTTTGAATTATTAAATAAACTCGTACCTGTTTATGTGGAAATTCTTAATGCGTTAGCCGCAGAAGGTGTGGAATGGATTCAAATTGACGAGCCTGCCCTTGCGGTAGATTTACCTGCTGAGTGGGTTGCAGCGTATCAAGCGGTTTATGCTGAGTTAAGCGAAAAAGTAAACGCAAAATTATTATTGGCGACCTATTTTGGCTCGGTAGCAGAACACGCGAACTTATTGAAATCCTTATCTGTGGACGGCTTACACATTGATTTAGTGCGTGCGCCTGAGCAACTGGCTGCCTTTGCCGATTATGACAAAGTGCTGTCAGCTGGTGTGATTGACGGACGCAACGTATGGCGTGCGAATCTCAACCAAGTGCTAGATGTGCTTGAGCCGTTAAAAGCGAAATTGGGCGAGCGTTTATGGATTGCGCCAAGCTGCTCTTTATTGCATAGCCCTTATGATTTATCGGTGGAAGTGCAATTAAAAGAAAATAAACCTGAACTTTATAACTGGCTGGCGTTTACGCTTCAAAAAGTGCAAGAATTATCGGTAATTAAGACCGCACTTGAGCAAGGCCGTTCCGCAGTGCAAGCAGAATTAGATGCTAGCCAAGCCGCCTCAGATGCGCGAGCCAACAGCACTGAAATTCATCGCCCTGAAGTGGCTGAACGTTTAGCTAATTTGCCAGCAGGCGCAGATCAACGTAAATCGCCATTTGCTGAGCGTATTGCAAAACAAAATGCGTGGCTAAATTTACCATTATTGCCAACCACAAATATTGGTTCATTCCCACAAACCAGCGAAATTCGTCAAGCGCGTGCGCAATTTAAGAAAGGCACATTAAGCCTTGAAGATTACGAAGCGGCGATGAAAAAAGAAATTGAATTGGTGGTGCGTGAGCAAGAGCGTTTGGATTTAGACGTGTTAGTACACGGTGAAGCGGAACGTAACGATATGGTGGAATATTTCGGTGAATTATTAGATGGCTTCGCCTTTACCAAATTCGGTTGGGTGCAAAGCTACGGTTCACGTTGCGTTAAGCCACCAATTATTTACGGTGATGTCGTTCGCCCTGTGCCGATGACAGTTCGTTGGTCGCAATATGCACAAAGCCTAACCAACAAAGTAATGAAAGGAATGCTCACCGGCCCTGTTACGATTTTACAATGGTCGTTCGTGCGAAACGATATTCCACGCGCCACCGTGTGTAAACAAATTGGCGTGGCACTTTCTGACGAAGTGTTAGATTTAGAAAAAGCAGGCATTAAAGTGATCCAAATTGACGAACCAGCAATCCGCGAAGGCTTACCGCTTAAACGTGCAGACTGGGACGCGTATCTACAATGGGCAGGCGAAGCATTCCGTTTAAGCTCAATGGGCGTGCAAGATGACACACAAATTCACACCCATATGTGTTATTCCGAATTTAACGACATCTTGCCAGCCATTGCGGCACTGGATGCGGACGTGATCACCATTGAAACTTCACGTTCAGATATGGAATTGTTAAACGCATTCGCTGATTTCAAATATCCAAACGACATCGGTCCAGGCGTGTACGACATTCACAGCCCACGCGTACCAAAACCAGAGGAAATCGAACATCTGCTACGCAAAGCCTTGAAAGTGGTACCAAAAGAGCGTTTATGGGTAAACCCAGACTGTGGCTTAAAAACCCGCGGTTGGACAGAAACCTTACAGCAATTAGAAGTAATGGTTGATGTGACGAAGAAATTGCGTGCTGAACTGGCTTAATAAAAACTAAAAATTGAGAAAAAACCACCGCATGCGGTGGTTTTTCCCTTATTTTTTCATCGGCAATCCAGTTTGCCAATCTAGCCCTGCTTTTTCAGCCAGTTTTTGCATTAACTCATCGCTTGGCTTTTGTGGTGAAGGGCCTTCAAACCAACGTTGAAAAGCGATTTTTCCGTCCCAAGGCGGAAGTTTGGCTGGGGGTAAGGGCACGATCTCCTCAAGGTCGGGGACAGTGGGTTTTAAAAAGTAATATTTAAACAAATAACTACTGATCATTTCATAGCGCGTTGAACGTTCAGTGTCTACATGAACACCTAAATACTCTGGTTGTTTAGAGCTTATCGCACTAAAACCCTCTGCCAATCTGAATGCTGATTGCTGATTACCTGCCTTGACCCCAGTATGATAATATTCTATAGCCTTGTTATATTTTTTATCAGAATTATAATAAATACCTAACCATTCTGCCGCATCTCCTTGACCTTGATTAGACGCACATTCTAATAACCGCTCCCTCAAATCTAATCGAAATCGTAAAGTGCCTGGATCTTGAAGCCTAAATAATATTTGCCCAATCTCGTATTGTGCATCTCGACTTCCCATATCAGCTGCTTTACGCAGATAAGCAAACTTTCCCCCTGGGGTAGTTTTTACCCCATAGTTACTATCAAGGTGGTAGTAAAGTTTATACATCGCCGTGGCAGGTAAAGTTTTTTCCAGTTCTTATTTAAGTGATACACTTTCTGTTTGTGGTTTCTTCACCACCACACGTTTGGTTTCCAGCAGCCACTGTAGGCGTAAATTGGCTTGATAATCACCATTATAGGCAGCAATACGGTAATACACGGCCATATTTTGCCAGACCTCATCACCTTTCTTGCCCCGCCACATATTGTGTAAATCATGATAAAGGGCATAGTCATAGAGGCTATGTACTTCTTTATCAATAGATGGACGCACTTCGTGTTTACACTCAAAGGTGAGATTATCTAAAATGCTGTTGGTTTTTGCATTGGCTTATCCTTACTGGTTGAGGCCACTGTGTGACACGCACACAAGCTGGCAATAAGACTGAATAATACAAGTTTTTTGATTGATTTCATTAGTCTAACCTCGCTACATTAGGATAAAAATAGAACAGTGATGTTTAAACAAAAACCATAAATCCGCCTTAATTTTCCACCGCTACTTTATTTTTGGCATTCTTAAGTGCGGTGGTTTTCCCTTATTTTTCATCGGCAATCCAGTCTGCCAATCTAACCCGGCTTTTCAGCCAGTTTCTGCATTAACTCATCACTTGGTTTTTGCGGTGAAGGGCCTTCAAACCAACGTTGAAAAGCGATTTTACCGTCCCAAGGTGGAAGTTTGGCTGGGGGTAAGGGAACGATTTCATCAAGGTCAGGGACAGTGGGTTTTAAAAAATAGATCGTTAGAATAAAATATAGGAGTTTCTTTATTTAGATTAAATCTGCTATTCCACCCAAGTTACTAATTCTTCCATCGGTTTTCTTGATTTGGCTTTAATCTCTTTCGCACGATAACCAAAGGTTACCATCACAGAAACGCCCCACTCCGCAGGATCAAACGCACCAGCCTCGGCTAAAATTTGATTTACCGCTTCATAGTTAAAGCCTTCAATCGGACAGCTATCCACACCAATAAATGCCGCGCCAGTCATCATATTTGCTAGTGCAATGTAGGCTTGCTTGCTTGTCCAATCAAATAATGCACGCTCACTTTCTAGCACTTTCATATCATTTTGCTGAAAAGTGCGGTATTTTTCTTTTGCTTTTTCCATTTGTTCTGCGGTTAATCCACGCTTAACCAAAGCATTATGAAAATAATCTGAATCGTAACGGGCATTTTTCTTTGCTAAAAGCGCCACTACATAACTCGCATCATCAAGTTGCGTTGCCATTCCCCAACTCACTGGTTTCAATTTTTCACGCAATTCGGGATTTTGAATGACCACAAAGTGCCAAGGCTCTGAGCCTACAGAACTTGGCGATAAACGTGCAAGCTCTAAAATATAATCAAAATCTTCACGACTCACTTTTTTATTTGGATCGTAATAACGTGTTGCGGCACGAAAACGAAATCTGTCTAATACTTGGTCTTTGCTAAATACGCTCATTATGCTTTCTCCCGATCAAATTAAACTTCGTCATTATAACAATCAGTAGGAAAATAAGGAAATGTTATTCCGACTAAGTTGATAGGCGTCAAATAAAAAGTTACCCATTTTGTGGGTAACTTTCTTTTTCAAACCTAGTTTTGGTTAAAAATCAGATTATTCAACCACTAATGTGCGGCAAGTGTTTGTTCCGCCAGAAGTTAAAAGATCACCTTGAGTTAATAATACAAGATCACCTGTTACCAAATACCCTTTATCTTTCAACAATTGAATCGCAGCTTTTAAGCCTTCGATTGTACGGCTTTCTTGATCGAAATGAACTGGCACAACACCACGATATAACGCACAAAGATTCAAGGTTTCTTGATGACGTGATAATGCGAAAATTGGTAAGCCAGAGCTAATACGCGACATTAATTTCGCTGTATGACCGCTGTTTGTCATTGCAATAATTGCCGCCACTCCTTTCATATGGTTCGCCGCGAACATTGCTGACATCGCAACCGCTTCTTCAATCGTTTCAAAAGTGCGATCAACACGGTGGCGTGAAACATTTACGCTAGGCATTTTTTCTGCGCCTAAACATACTTTCGCCATCGCAGCTACTGTTTCAGCTGGGTATTGACCCGCAGCAGTTTCCGCTGAAAGCATTACTGCATCTGTACCGTCCAATACCGCATTTGCTACGTCCATTACTTCCGCACGCGTTGGCATTGGGTTGCTGATCATCGATTCCATCATTTGTGTTGCGGTGATCACCACACGGTTTAATTGACGTGAACGGCGGATTAATTTTTTCTGCACCCCCACTAATTCAGGATCGCCAATCTCAACCCCTAAATCACCACGTGCCACCATAATCACGTCAGAAGCTAGGATAATATCGTCCATTGCTTCATCACTCATTACGGTTTCCGCACGTTCTACTTTCGCAACAATTTTTGCTTTAAGTCCTGCTTCTTCCGCTAATTGACGCGCGTAGTTCAAATCTGCACTTGAGCGTGGGAAAGACACCGCTAAGTAATCCACACCAATACGCGCTGCAGTGATAATGTCAGCTTTATCTTTTTCAGTTAAGGCATCTGCAGATAAACCACCACCTAATTTGTTAATCCCTTTGTTATTTGAAAGAGGGCCGCCAACTGTCACCTCAGTGAATACTTTCGCGCCTTCAGTAGATAATACTTTTAACTGAACACGACCATCATCTAATAATAAAATATCACCTGGAACAACGTCTTGCGGTAAGGTTTTATAATCTAAACCTACAGACTCTTGATCACCTTCACCTTTTGGTAATTCTGCGTCTAAAACAAATTTATCACCAACATTTAAGAAAATTTTGCCATCTTTAAAGGTTGAAACACGGATTTTAGGCCCTTGTAGATCCCCTAAAATTGCCACGGTTTTACCTAATTTTTGTGCAATTTCACGCACACGTTGCGCACGCCCAATGTGATCTTCAGGCGTACCGTGAGAAAAGTTCATTCTCACTACATTTGCGCCCGCCGCAATAATTTTTTCTAAATTATTACCACGGTCTGTAGAAGGTCCCATAGTACATACAATTTTGGTTCTTCTTAGTCTTCTAGACATTACTTACTCCATTGTTCTTCAAAATACAAACTAAAAATTGCGGGCTATTATACGCCTAAAACAAGACGAGATCGAGATCGCCCACACGAAAAAAACAGCAAAAAACGCTAAGCCATTGATTAAATTTATGTCAATTAATTATTTGATATGCAAAACGTGCTTGTCTTACGCAATAAAACTCGCTAAGATAGCTCGCAAATTTCAGTGCGACTATAGCTCAGTTGGTTAGAGCACCACCTTGACATGGTGGGGGTCACTGGTTCGAGTCCAGCTAGTCGCACCATTCTTTTCTTTATTATACCCGCATTGAATTTTCCAATATTTAATACTGAATCTCTCTCCGCCCTGAGAAAGAATGCCCGAGGGTGTTGCTATCCACAGTTTCTAGCTCACCGCCTACAGGAATGCCGTGTGCAATGCGAGTTACTCTGATATTGTGTTGCATACAAAGCTCTGCAATATAGTTTGCCGTGGCCTCGCCTTCTATGGTTGGATTGGTTGCTAGGATCACTTCACTGAACGATTCATTTTGCAAGCGCCGATTGAGTAAATCTAACCCAATTTCTTTTGGCCCAATACCATCTAAGGGGGAAAGATGCCCCATCAACACAAAATAACGCCCTGAAAATTGCCCTGTTTGTTCAATGGCTTGAATGTCGGAAGGCTGCTCTACCACACAAAGCAAGCCTGTGTTTTGACGGCGTGGATTATTGCAAATGGTGCAAACTTCTTCTTCAGTAAAGGTTCGGCACTGTTCGCAGTGGCCAATTTGCGACATTGCGGCAGTTAATGCACGCGCCAGATCCATTCCACCACTGCGATCTCGTTGCAATAAATGATACGCCATTCGTTGTGCAGATTTCGGGCCGACACCAGGTAAACAGCGTAATGCGTCAATAAGATTTTCTAATAATGGGCTTGTTTGCATTGTTTTGCCTAAAAATAAACAAAAAACGCACCGCAATTTTTAATAAGAAACGAAGTGCGGTGCAAAATTAGGGAAAATTTAGAATGGCATTTTAAAGCCGGGCGGTAATGACATTCCAGCGGTAACGGATGCCATTTTTTCTTTTTGCAATTCTTCTGCACGACGAACTGCATCATTGAACGCTGCTGCGATAAGATCTTCGAGCATTTCTTTATCGTCTTCCATTAGCGAAGGATCGATTTCAATACGGCGACAATTATGCGCACCATTCACGGTAATTTTTACCAAGCCTGCGCCTGATTCGCCTGTTACTTCCAACTGTGCAATTTCTTCTTGCATTTTTTGCATACGATCTTGCATTTGTTGAGCTTGTTTCATTAAGTTGCCTAAGCCACCTTTTCCAAACATAATTTTTATCCTCAATGTTAATAAGTGGCGACATTCTAACGAAAAATTAATAAATTGGGAATAATCAAATCTGTGTTAGAATGCCGAACTTTGTTTTAGATGATTGATGTTGTCCCCTATGCGATTATTTATAGCCGAGAAACCTAGTCTTGCCCGCGCCATTGCTGATGTGTTGCCCAAACCTCATCAGCGCGGCGATGGTTTTATTCGCTGTGGTGAAAATGATTGTGTTACTTGGTGCGTTGGTCATCTGTTAGAACAAGCCGAACCTGACGCTTACGATCCCAAATTCAAAACTTGGCGCGTGGAAGATTTACCTATCGTGCCACAAAAATGGCTGCTTATCCCCAAAAAATCAGTGAAAAAACAGCTAGATACGGTAATAAAGCTGATTCATCAAGCCGATCAACTTATCAATGCCGGCGACCCAGATCGTGAAGGGCAATTATTGGTGGACGAAGTGTTTAGCTACGCCAATCTTTCGGCTGAGAAAAAAGCACAAATTCAACGCTGCTTAATTAGCGATTTAAACCCAAGTGCGGTGCAAAAAGCGGTAAAAAAATTACAATCGAATCAAAACTTTATCCCTCTTGCCACCTCTGCGCTTGCGCGCGCCAGAGCGGATTGGCTATATGGCATCAATATGACGCGTTCTTACACTAAGCGTGGACAGAATGTGGGCTATCGTGGCGTGCTTTCGGTAGGACGAGTGCAAACGCCTGTGCTGGGCTTAATCGTTCGCCGTGATTTAGAAATTGAAAACTTCCAACCGAAAGATTATTTTGAAGTGCAGGCTTTTGTACAAACTAAGGAAGAAATTCCGCAAAAATTCACCGCACTTTGGCAGCCAAGTAAAGCGTGCGAGGATTATCAAGATGAAGACGGCCGTGTGCTTTCCCGCGCCTTAGCGGAAAATGTGGTGAAGCGTATTACTGGCCAGCCTGCAACGATAACGGATTATCAAGACAAACGCGAAAAAGAAACTGCGCCCTTGCCTTATTCCCTTTCCGCCTTGCAAATTGATGCGGCAAAACGCTATGGGCTTTCAGCACAAGAAGTGCTGGATACTTGCCAGCGCTTATATGAAACGCACCGCTTGATTACTTATCCGCGTTCCGATTGCCGTTATTTGCCTGAAGAACATTTCGCTGAACGCCATAAGGTGATGAATGCCATTTCCATTCACGCGCCTGATTATCAGTCGTTACCGACTATTATCAATCCTGAACAGCGAAACCGTTGCTGGAATGATAAAAAGGTGGAAGCACACCACGCAATTATTCCAACGGCAAAAAATCGGCCTGTCAATCTGACGCAAATGGAACGCAATATTTATCAGCTTATCGCGCGCCAATATCTCGCCCAATTCTGCGCAGATGCGGAATACCGCCGCTGTAAAATAACCTTAAATATTTCAGGGGGAAAATTTGCCGCAGCAGCGAGCAATTTACAAGTGGCTGGCTGGAAAGAACTTTGGGGCAAAGAAAATGATGAACAAAATAACGCTGAACCCTTGCTGCCTGAAGTAAAAAAAGGACAAGAATTATTCTGTGAAAAAGGCGAAATTATGAGTAAAAAAACGCAACCGCCAAAACCGTTTTCAGATGCAACGCTGCTTTCCGCAATGACTGGGATCGCGCGTTTCGTACAAGATAAAGCGTTGAAAAAAATCCTACGCGAAACCGATGGTTTAGGCACAGAAGCCACGCGCGCCAGCATTATTGAACTGCTATTTAAGCGTGGTTTTGTTTATAAAAAAGGGCGTCATATTCATAGCACTGAAACAGGACGAATTTTAATTCAAGCCTTGCCTGACATCGCCACGCTACCAGATATGACCGCCCACTGGGAAGCACAGCTCAACAGTATTAGCCAAAAAGCGCTGAGTTATCATCAATTTATGCACGAATTGGTGCAATCCCTGCCTGCAATGCTCAGTTATACCAATTTTGATGCGCTGCGACAGCTGAGTGCATTATCACGGCAGCAGGCAACAACTCAAAAAGCAAAAGTACCGAGAAAGAAAAGTGCGGTGAGAAAATCGTAAATTTTGTTGAACGCTAAATTGCTTATAATTAAAACAATCAATGATTTTTTTTAGAAAATTCCTTGCGCAGCGTTTTAATATTCGCTAATATTCGCCCGTTAATTTTTGGTATCCAATAATAAGAGAAGAAATAATGTATCAAGCACTGTTAATTATCTACTTAGTTGTATCTGTTGCCCTTATTGGTTTTATTCTAATCCAACAAGGTAAAGGGGCGAATGCAGGTGCTTCATTTGGTGGCGGTGCATCAGGTACAGTATTTGGTTCAAGTGGTGCGGGTAACTTTTTATCTCGCACAACGGCAATCTTAGCAATTATCTTCTTTATTACTAGCCTTGCTATCGCGAATATTAATTCTCACCACGGTGAAGTTAAACAAGGCAAATTTGATAATCTTTCACAAGTTGCCGAAAAAAATTCAAGAACAGCAACCAAAAGTGGAAAAAAAACAAAATTCAGATATTCCACAATAATTTAAACCGAATTTTGCTCTGATGGTGGAATTGGTAGACACGCTATCTTGAGGGGGTAGTGTCCGCAGGACGTGCGAGTTCAAGTCTCGCTCAGAGCACCAAAACACTTAACTGCCTTTCGTAACCACGCGAAAGGCTTTTTTAATGTCTGAAATTTCAAGGGTTTAGCTTATTTTACCTATCGCAACTAATAGTAGCTAATTGACTTAAACCGCAGTTTTTAGTAACTATAATAGTAACCACGAGCGGAATATAGTTACTAATCGCTCTTTCATAGTTACTAAAATTACGGAGATCCTAGATATGGCGCGTATTATCAAGCCTTTAACTAATACAGAAATTGAGCGGGCAAAGCCACAAGACACCCCCTACACTTTAACCGATGGCAATGGGCTATTTTTACTTATCTCTACTACTGGATCGAAAACTTGGCAATTTAATTATCACCGCCCCTTTAGCAAAAACGAACAAAATTCAGCATAGGCGCATACCCAAGCATTACCCTAGCCCAGGCTCGTGCTAAGCGTGAAGAATTTCGTGCGCTACTTGCTCAAGGTATCGATCCGCAAGAGAAAGCCAAGGAAGAAGAACAGGCTATCAATGAGCAAATAGAGAACAGTTTTTTGTCCGTAGCTGAAAAGTTGGAAAGAGAAAAAGCATTAGAAATTGAGCCTATCACCTTGAAGAAGAATTGGACGGCGTTTGGAAACTTATTGTTTTCCCTTTGCTCGGACATTTGCCCGTTGCTGAAGTGCTGCCTAATGTGGTGATCAAATCCCTTGAACCGTTAAATCAACAAGGCAAAGGCGACACACTAAAGCGCACTATTCGCTTGATAAACGAGATTTTAAATTATGCCGTGAACTATGGCTTATTGCCTTTTAATCCTTGCGCTAATGTTAATGCGGTGTTTAATTTTGGCAAGAATGAGCATAATCCCACTATTCGCCCTGAAGAATTGCCAGAGCTGCTTTATAAGCTACAAAATTCAAAGATGACGCTATTTACTCGCTGCTTAATCAAATTCCAGCTTTTAACGATGACGCGGCCAATTGAAGCCAGTAGCGCAGAATGGACTGAAATTGATTTGGCTAAATCGTTGTGGGCTATCCCCGCAGAAAAAATGAAAACTAGAAAGCCGCACATCGTGCCACTTTCCACCCAAGCCCAGCAGGTACTGAATGTAATGCAAGAATTTACGGGCAATGCGCAGTATGTTTTCCAAAGTGCGAGAGTGCCAAACAAGCCAATGAATAGCCAAACTGTGAATAAAGCGCTTGTTGATTTGGGATATAAAGACAAACTGACAGGCCACGGATTGCGCTCAATTGGTAGCACTTATCTGAATGAGTATGAGCCGATGATTTCGCCTGATGTTATTGAGGCTTGTCTATCTCACGGCATTAAAGATCAAGTTCGACGTGCTTATAATCGTTCTGATTATCTTGAACAGCGTAAACCAGTAATGCAGCTTTGGGGCGATTATGTGGAAGCGTGCGAAAAGAAAAGTTAATCAAAGAAATTTTTTTTGCAAAAGGGTGTTCACCTCGCTTATTTTCCTGTTTTCCTTTTATATTTCAATAGGTTAAGGGGTGAACACCCATATTCACCCGGTGATCACCCTTTTAGGCAATAAAAAAAGGGCATTTCTGCCCTTAACTCATTGTTTTAAAAAGTTTTTTATGAACTCGTCCACGTCTTTAAAGTGAATGTTCGTTCTAACCCCTGCTTTGGTTTTTTGTTTGTTATAATCAAATTCATTGCGCTGTTGTTTGATGCCTTGCCTAAGTGAAATGGCAAAATTATTTAGGTTCAGCTCTTTTATGCCACTTGCGCCCGTGAAAGCAAGATAAGCAGGATAAAGATGCGTTCTTTCTTTCCCAAACATTCTTGCATTGCCAATAAAAAGCCCATCGCACTTATCACTTGTCAGGAAATACCCGCAAAATTCCGTGATATGGTCAGTTTGCGATTTCACTTCTAATGCTTCTGCGCTGGTCTGCTGATTATGCAAAGCCCGCTTTGCGTCTATCGGGTCTTTAAAGCGTTGCATAAGCTGAAACACAATGCCGCTAATTTCCTGTTCAATCTTTGCCAGTAATTGCGGATCTCGCTTTTCATCAGGTACAACGCGATCGAAGTGATAGATTACGCGACGGCGGTCAATTCCCCCGCAACGTTCTGTAAATCGAGTGGCTTCGTTATTGACTATCATCACAATTGCTTGAATAACGGCTTTAAACCCGTTTTTATATTTCGGTTCAATTTTTACCGTGTCGCCGCCGGTGATGCTCTTTAACCCCGCTCCATTTCCGCCATAGCGTGCCTGTTCTGAACAAATAATTAATCTTTGATTGAAGAAAAGTAAGCGTTCTTTCGGGCTATCTATTTCTTCTAGGCTTCCCGGTACGGTGCTATCCTCGCCGGCCAACATTGTCGCAATCTTGGCAAAAACAGATTTGCCACTTCCGCCGTCGCCGGTGATTTCAAGAAATAACTGCCAATCGTAGCGGTTGGTTAAAACGGCATAAAGCGCCGCCAGAATATTTGTTTTCTTCTGGTCGTTACCATTGGCGACAAATTCCAACCACTGATCGAAGTGCGGCGTATTTTGTGGCTGGCTGCTATAATCGCAATTCAAATGAGAAGTAACAAAATCTTCCCGCTTGATTGGCTCAAATAACAACGTGCTGCGGTTTAATGTGCCATTTCTGAAATAGATGAGTGCAGGGCTTGGCTCAATCATTTTCGGCAGCTGTATTTTTAACGTGTTGATTAGCCTTTCAATGGTTTTATCACTATATAAAAGTTGATTTGTCTCAAAAAATTCTACGGCTTTTTCTTCCAAGGTTTCATCGTCTAACTGTTGCCAAATTGTGCCGTTATAAGCATAGATTTCACGGCTGCCACGTTGTAAAGCTAAATCCAATCCTAACCACTGCTTAAACGCGCGAGATTTTTCGCTCGTTGCAGATTTGTCTTTCACTGTCATAGCTTCATTCTCGCTTGCTTGTGCGATAATTTTAGCGGTTTCTGCTTCTTCGCCTTGTTCTCGCAGGCGTTGAATATAACCGCTTAAATTTTCGTTCAAGGTCAAGGTAGCACCGTCAACCAGCTCCACGATTTCGGCTTTCGTGGTGGTGGCAAGGTTTAAGCAAAGTGCGGTGATTTTTTCTTGAGAAAGCTCAGCTCACCACATTGAATGAGCTTTATTGCACGTTGTTCATTGGTGGCAATACGCAAATTAGCAAGTTCATCTAACTGACTATCACTCAAAATCACGGGGTTTTGCGCATAGCGGGGGATTTCTCCCCCTGCGGTTTTAAATGGTGCAATTTGCAAGCCATCGGCGATATTCTGCCACTCTATACCTGCTCCCTTGTTCCATACTTCCCACGCACGAGAGCCAACAAGAACAAGTAAATCATCAAAAGGGCGATTATTCCACGGCTCTTTTAAGTGCGGTGCGTTTTTAGTGAATTTTCCCATTATTTCCCCCGCGTTTTACTTTT
>NZ_PQVI01000028.1 GCF_002921145.1 Avibacterium endocarditidis | reverse complement strand
TTTTTTGTCCCGGCATTTGCTCTGGATCATAGAGCGTTTCAAACTCAACATATTTCGCTCGACTGGTTGGTCTAACTTCGCGTAAGAGTGCATTTAATTCAAAACCAATCCAAGGAATAACCATTGCCCACGCCTCTACACAACGGAAACGATAAATTCTTTCTTGCAAGGGATAACGTGTATAAAGATCCTGTAAATCCAAGATTAATGGTTTTTCAATTTCACCAGAAATTTCTACTTGCCAAGGAGCGGTTTTTAATGTGTGTGCATATTGAGCGGGAGAGCCCTTGTCTATGCCAAATTCATAGAAGTTATTATAACCAGTTACTTTATCTTCTGGCGTTAAGGATAATGCGGTGTTTAAGCTGTCTTTTTGAAGAGAAGTAAATTCTCTTGAGGCATAGGATCTGCTTGTGAAATTTGCGGTAATAGAGACATTCCACCTATTGCGCCAAGTCCAGCAATCAGTTTGCGTCGATGATAGAAAATTTCTTCCGGCGTAACATCGTTCTCGGTTAATTTGTGTCTGCGCATAATGAACTCCTTGTATAAAAATATTTCTTTGTTTGAAATATGGACAAGGCGGTAAAACAGAAGTTCCAGCTTCAGAAAAGACTTTTAACAGGTTTAACCTCTCCTCCTACTCTGACTAAACTTCGCAGTGCTTGGCTGATTAACTAAAAATAATGAAAATTTCTACCGCACTTTAGTTTGTATCAAAGTTTGTAACAAATTTTTTGTGAATAGCTGTGTTAAAATAGTGCAATTAAAACAGAATAGAAGATCGAAAAATAATGAAAAAACTCCTTGTTCTCCACACGGGTGGAACAATTTCAATGCACGCGGACAGTCAAGGGAAAGTGGCGCCAAATGCCACTAATCCTATGACCAAAGTCGGGTTTGATTTGCATAATGTTGAAGTGGAATCGGTGGATTTTCTCAATCTTCCTAGTCCGCATATTCGCCTTGAGCATATGTTGGCGTTGAGCCAGAAAATTAAACAAGACGGTGCAAATTATGATGGCGTGGTGATTACACACGGTACGGATACATTGGAAGAAACCGCTTATTTTCTGGATACAATGCAGTTGCCGAAAATGCCGATTGTAATTACAGGCGCGATGCGTTCCAATAATGAACTCGGCAGTGATGGTATTTATAATTACCTTTCCGCGTTGCGCGTAGCAAGTTGTGAGAAAAGTGCTGATAAAGGCGTGTTAGTGGTGATGAATGATGAGATTCACGCCGCAAAATATGTCACTAAAACCCACACCACCAATGTTTCCACTTTTCAAACTCCAACGCACGGACCTTTGGGTGTAATTATGAAAAAGGATATTCTCTTTTTCAAAACTGCCGAACCTCGAGTGCGTTTTGATTTAGAGACGGTGAGCGGAAATGTGCAAATCATCAAAGCGTATGCGGGAATGGATAGTTGGCTGTTTGAGCAATTAGATTTGCAAAAATTAGATGGATTGATCATTGAAGCTTTAGGTGCGGGGAATATTCCACCGCAAGCGATGCAAGGATTGCAACGATTGATCGATCATAACATTCCTATTGCACTAGTTTCTCGTTGTTTTAATGGCATTGCAGAACCCGTTTACAGCTATGCAGGCGGCGGTGCAAATTTGCAACAACAGGGCGTGATGTTTGTGAAAGAACTCAATGCGCCAAAAGCACGCTTAAAATTGTTGATTGCCCTTAATGCCGGATTACAAGGCGAGGCGCTAAAAAGTTATATGGAAGGATAAAGAAAAAATTCCTAAAATTTGCACCGCACTTTATTGTGAAGAAGTTCTTTTTAAGGAACTACTTTCATCAGGTTTAAATAATGAAAATCGCAACGACATTAAAGGAAATTGAACAACATATTAATGAAAACCCTTTTGCTTTGTTGCTTATTAAAGCACCAAACTGTGGGGTGTGTACTGCCGTAGCGCAGCAGCTTGAAGCACTTTTACCAACTTATCCAACACTTTCCGCAATGCAAGCAAATATTGCGGATATTCCTGAAATGGCGAGTTATTTCCACGCACTCACCGCCCCTGTGGTACTTATTTTTTATCAACAAAAAGAAGTGGAGCGCTTCGCCCGCTTTGTGCCATTACAAGAATTAAAAGTGCGGTTGGATTTTTGGCAGAATTTTCACACGCATAGCATTTTCACGCATAGCAAAAGCCCCATTGATTTTTGGGGCTTTTTTATCAGATTGCGATTAGAACTTCGCTAATAGCATCGCTTCTAATTTTTCTTGGTCGATAGCAAATTTGCGAATCCCTTCAGCCAGTTTTTCGACTGCCATTGGATCGCTGTTGTGTTGCCAATAGAACTCGCTTTCAGTAAGCGGTTGTGGCTTGGCTTTCACTTCGCCAGTATAATCTAACTTACGCACAAGTGCGGTGTGATTTTCTTGTAATTCTTTTAACAATGCTGGCGCGATGGTTAAACGGTCGCAACCTGCAAGCTCAATAATTTCACCTACGTTACGGAAACTTGCGCCCATCACCACGGTTTGATAGCCGTGTTGTTTGTAATAGTTGTAAATTTTAGTCACTGAAATGACGCCCGGATCTTCGGCGGTAGCGTATTCTTTTTTGTCGCTATTCGCTTTGTACCAGTCAAGAATACGGCCTACAAATGGGGAAATTAAATACACGCCAGCCTCTGCGCAAGCACGCGCTTGAGCTTCAGAGAATAACAGGGTTAGGTTACAGTTAATAGCTTCTTTTTCAAGAATTTCTGCCGCACGGATCCCCTGCCAAGTGGAGGCAATTTTAATTAAAATACGATCATTAGACACGCCTGCTTCATTATAAAGTGCGATTAATTTACGCGCTTTTTCAACGGTCGCTTGGGTGTCGTAAGAAAGACGAGCGTCCACTTCGGTAGAAATGCGTCCTGGGACAATTTTAAGAATTTCTAAACCGATGTTTACCGCTAATTTATCTTCTGCATCAATAAGTTGCTGTGCTTTGTCCGCACTTTTGCTTTTAGCATAAGCAATAGCTTCATCAATTAATGGGGCATATTGAGGCAAAGCAGATGCGTTTAAAATGAGTGATGGGTTGGTGGTGGCGTCTTGTGGTTGGTAGGTTTTAATGGCTTCAATATCGCCCGTATCCGCTACAACCACGGTCATTTCGCGTAATGATTCTAATTGTGTTGTCATAGTTACCTCTTGTTTAATTGTTAGTTAAGTTGGAATACAATATCACATCTTGCCAATATACATATAGCTATTTTAGCTTTAGTATTGATAGGCAGATTCTAAATTAAATTTCGGCATTTAGAAAAATAAAATCTGTGATCTGGCTCACAATAATAGGAAACAAAATGAAAACACGTTGTAATTGGGCGCAAGGCTTAGCTATTTATGAAGATTATCACGATAATGAATGGGGAAAACCTGAATATAATAGCTTGAAATTATTTGAGAAAATTTGTTTAGAAGGGCAACAATCAGGGCTTTCTTGGATCACGGTATTAAAAAAGCGGGAAAATTATCGCCAAGCCTTTCATCATTTTGATCCCGTCAAAATTGCTCAAATGAACGAGCAAGATATTGACGCGTTAATGCAAAATGCGGGATTAATTCGTCATCGTGCAAAATTAGAAGCTATTGTGAAAAACGCCAAAGCTTATTTAGCGATGGAAAAGTGCGGTGAAAATTTCAGCGATTTTATTTGGGCGTTTGTGAATCATCAACCACAAATGAATGATGTGCCGGATTTATCTGTCATCCCTGCCAAAACAGACACTTCAAAACAACTGTCAAAAGCCTTGAAGAAAAAAGGTTTTGTTTTTTAGTGGGCGAAACCACCTGTTTATGCCTTTATGCAATCAATGGGCTTGGTGAATGATCATCTCAACACCTGCTTTTGTAAGCATAAATAAAATGCTTTTTGAGCGTTTTTTCTTTATAATCAGGTTAATTTTACACCTTAAATTTAAATGGGTTATTAATGAAAAAAATTACTACACTATGCTTTCTTTCTCAATTTTGACCGCACTTTATGGCGTGCCAAGTTGGGCGAGTTTGCAGCAGCAATGCTTAGCTGGCGTACCGCAGTTTCAAGGGGAAGTGGTACAAGGCGATCCAAATGAATTGCCAGTTTATATTGAAGCCGATCGTGCGGAGTTAAATCAGCCCGTTAATGCACGTTACGAAGGGGACGTGGATATTCAACAAGGTAACCGCCATTTAAAAACGCAAATGGCGGAAGTGATTCAAATGGGCGAGGGGCAAAATGTGCAACGCTTTGCCTATGCAAAAAATGGCTTTGATTATAAAGATAATCTAATCAATCTGTTAGGTGATTCCGCCAAGGTTAATCTGAATAATAAAGATGCCGATGTAGAAGGCGCAGATTACCAATTTGTCGGCCGTCAAGGACGCGGTAAAGCACAGCAAGTTGAGCTACGCAATGATTATCGCTTGTTGAAAAACGCCACCTTTACCTCTTGCTTGCCTGATGATAATAGCTGGGCGATTGAAGCCTCTGAAATGCGTCAGCATATCCAAGAAGAATATGCCGAAATGTGGCACGCGCGCTTTAAAGTTCACGGCGTACCGATTTTCTATACCCCTTATTTACAATTGCCTATTGGCGATCGTCGCCGTTCTGGTTTGCTCATTCCAAATGCGGGCACATCTAGCCGTGATGGTTATTGGTATGCTCAGCCTATTTATTGGAACATTGCACCCAATTTTGATATGACAGTAACACCAAAATTTATGTCAAAACGTGGCTGGCAATTTAATGGTGAAACACGCTATCTCACGCAGCTTGGCGAAGGGTTAATTGCGGGCGAATATTTAGGCCATGATCGGCTTGATGATTACCAAGGGGATAACCGCTCGCGCCATTTATTCCACTGGCGACACAGTTCCAGTTTCTTACAAAATTGGCGTTTAAACGTGGATTACACCAGAGTCAGCGATAAGCGTTATTTCTCAGATTTTGACTCCGCTTACGGACGCAGCACGGACGGTTATGCTGATCAAAATTTCCGCATTGCGTACTATCAGCCAAACTACAATTTCTCTCTATCGGCGAAGCAATTCCAAGTGTTTGATGATGTGGATATTGGGCCTTACCGCGTTTTTCCACAGCTAGATTTTAATTATTATCGTGATGGGCTTGCTAACGGTTTAATGGATTTCCGTTTATTCTCACAAATTTCTCGTTTTGAGAATGACAGCGCCTTAATGCCAAAAGCTTGGCGTTATCACATTGAGCCAAGCCTTAATATTCCCCTTGCGAACCGTTACGGCAGCTTGAATATTGAAACCAAACTTTACGCCACGCACTATAATCAAACCAAAGGGAAAGGGCAAAATGCAGAAGAGATTGAACGCTCTGTAACCCGCGTGTTGCCGCAAGTGAAAGTGGATTTGCAAACCTTGCTTGCCAGCAAAGAAACCTTATTTGATGGCTATACGCAAACAATTGAACCACATATTCAGTATCTGTATCGTCCTTATAAAGATCAAAGTAATATTGGCTCAAAATTAAACAGTCAATATCTTGGTTTTGGTTATGATTCCGCCTTATTACAACAGGATTATTTTTCATTATTCCGTGATCGCCGTTATAGTGGCTTAGACCGCATCGCTTCGGCAAATCAGTTCACCTTAGGGGGAACAACGCGTTTTTACGATCAAGAAGGGAACGAACGTTTTAACCTCTCTTTAGGGCAAATTTATTATCTCAGCGATTCGCGTATTGATAATAATCCAAACAATATCAGTGATCGTTCAACCTCGTCTTGGTCATTAGAAAGTAACTGGCGTATTAGTCCAAAATGGAATTGGCGTGGTAGCTATCAATACGATACCAGCTTACACCAAACCTCCCTTGCCAATACTGTGTTGGAATATAACCCAAGTGGCAATAATCTGATTCAGCTAAGTTATCGCTACGCAAGTCAGGAATATATTGACCAAAATCTCACGGGCGCAAAATGCGTATAATCAAGATATTAAACAGCTCGGTTTAGTGGCAGCGTGGGAAATTGCCGACAGATGGGCCGTGGTTGGGCATTACTATCAAGATCTGGCTTTAAACAAACCTGTTGAGCAATATCTCGGCGTGAAATATAACACTTGCTGCTGGGCAGTCGGTGTTGGCGCGCGCCGTTATGTAACCAGTAAAGATGGGCAAAAAGAAAATGAAGTGATTTACGATAATAGCTTTAGCATAAACTTTGAATTGCGAGGTTTAGGCACAACAGATCACCGCAGCGGCATTGAAAAAATGCTAAAAGCAGGGAAATTGCCTTATATTCAATCATTTAGCTTATATTAAAAAGAAGTATAAGAAAGTAAGAAGTAGACCGCTTTATCTGCCTCTAAAAAAGCTGGATGAAATAAGCAACCTATTAAGGGGCAGATTTTCTATGACTAAATGCACATAACAACTTTAAACAAGTGGTTATGTAGCAAGGAAAAATGTCATGAAATAATGGTTGTAGAGCCTTTATTAAGCAGTAAATAGCTTATTATCCAAAATGGAGATAGCAATGAGACCTAAGTACATAAAAAATGATGTTTTACAGAGAAAATTGCCAAGATCTATCAGGGAATGGCAGTAATTCTTGATTTTTCTTTGTATTTAGAATGCTTGAAGAAACTCAAAATATAACGAAGTGATGGTAAACTCATGTTTATTACGATGACTTGGAGAGAGTCACTTATAAAGAAGGCTAATAAAAAGCACTGAATCAATTTATTGGCCCCCAAAGTTCGGCTAAACAACCAACTGATTAAGCTGTAGATTTTTTATGACTAAATATACTCAAGGTTTCAAACAATAAGTGTTCGGCTTTTATATTTTAAAAATGGAAAAATCGTTCGCTTATTCGCCGGTATTTTCAGCTTACCAAAAATACGTTAAATCGTTAGATTGTAAAATTTAATCTTAATAGAATCAATGGATTAGCTATGTTAGGTAAAAAGCAATGTTATTCTGTTGAGTTTAAATTCAAGGTAATTCAAGCTATCAAAAAAGACAGTATTTTGCCAAAGCAACGTGCTTTCACTTTGATATCTCCAATTCAGGGATAAGTAGCCAATGCTTGCAAACCTTCGAAAAACAAAGTATAGATGTTTATTGCCCAAACCTAAAGGTTGGCCGATTATGAAACTAACTTATCCTAATATGGTTATTGTCTAATTGCCTTAGAGTAAGAAAATATTACTACAATAATGAACGTATTCAAGTGAAGCTAAAAGGACTAAGCCAGTGGAATACGGAACCCAGTCCTTGAATTAAAATGTAGTCTAACTTTTTGGGCGCAGAGCAAATCAATCAGTGCTTCTTTATGTCATTTTACTTTAGAACGTTACCGCGCTTTTAAGTTTTTTCAATGCGTTAGTTTCAAGTTGGCGAACACGCTCAGCGGAAATATTGTATTTTGCCGCTAAATCTTGCAAGGTGGCTTTGTTTTCATCTAACCAACGTGCTTTGATAATGTCTTGGCTACGTTCGTCTAAGCCTTCAAGCGCGGTAGCAACTTGATCTGCCGCTTGGGTTTCATAATTTTCATTTTCAAGTTCTGCGGCAAAGTTTGAGCTTTTATCTTCAAGGTAAAGCGCTGGTGCAAAGCTTTCGTCATCATCTTCATTAGAAAGATCAAAGCCAACATCTGCCCCAGTCATGCGGCTTTCCATTTCAATCACATCTTGTTTAGATACGCCAAGCTCTTCGGCGACCATATCCACTTCATTATCATTGAACCAACCTAAGCGTTGTTTAGTTTTGCGTAGGTTAAAGAACAATTTACGTTGTGCTTTCGTGGTTGCCACTTTCACGATACGCCAGTTGCGTAATACATATTCGTGGATTTCCGCTTTGATCCAATGCACAGCAAAAGATACAAGGCGAACGCCCACTTCTGGGTTAAAACGTTTTACGGCTTTCATTAAGCCGATATTACCTTCTTGAATTAAATCTGCTTGTGGCAATCCATAACCAGAATAGCCACGCGCAACGTGGATCACAAAGCGAAGATGAGACAAAATCAATTTTTTTGCTGCCTCAAGATCTTCTTTATAATACAAACGTTCCGCTAATTCCTTTTCTTCCTCTGCGCTTAGCATAGGATATTCGTTTGCAGCACGGATATAGCCTTCTAAGCTGCCTTGAGGAACTAACATTAGGGTTTGTGTATCTTTGTTCATCATATTCCTTCTTATTTTACGCCCAACTTTAGGGCTATTTATAACATAATCTATAATAAGGTCAATCGATTATAACGATTAATCTATCCTTTTCTTGTAAGTTTAGACTATGGACTTTTAAGAAAGTTCGTTACTTTTGATAAATTTTTCATTAAATAAAATAAATCTTCAAAAAATCTCACTCAGCCCTTGTTTCACAAGGCTTAACGCTTATTTTTCTTCTGGCACTAAGCGATAGTCCTTGCCCTGTTCAATCACCGTAAATAACAGGTTAATATTCGGGTGCTTGCCAGGGAACTGTTTGGCATCTTGCGTGTGTTCAGCAAAAAGTTGCAAGCCTTTTTCTGCGCAAGTGCGGTCTAATTTTCCGTTAAATTCTTGTGCAAGGGCGTTGTACACGCGCAATGAGCCAAGTTTGCCTGCAATGGCAGGAATGTGATGAATTTGCGTTTCACCGTCAAATACGCTTAAGCCTGCAAGGTGATCGATAGTTGGTAAGGTTTCTAAAATTGTTTTGAAATCCATTTTGCTTCCTTTGTTTAAGTGAGAATAATGATTAATGTTGTGATGAAATAAATTGTTCGCTGTCAATTTCGCCTTGCGCACCGATAAAACGTACTTCTGGCTGCAAATACACAGCAAATTTTTCTGCCACCTTTTGGCGAATATGATGGGCAAGATTGGCCACATCTTTACCGCTTGCATTTGCTTTATTCACTAGCACTAAGGCTTGCTGTTGATGCACCGCCGCGCCGCCAAGTTGATAGCCTTTTAGACCGCATTGATCAATCAACCAACCTGCAGCGAGCTTCACAGTGCCATCTGGCTGCGGATAGCTCGGCATTTCTGGATATTGGCTTTTTAATTGTTCAAAAAGTGCGGTGGAAATCACAGGATTTTTGAAAAAGCTCCCCGCGTTGCCCAATTCTTGTGGATTTGGCAATTTTGCGCTGCGCACGGTACAAACTTCAGCGAAAATTTCCTCCGCTGTTACCGTGGCAGGATCAAAACGTGAAAGGGTGCCATAACTTAGCACAGGCTGCCAATCTTTGGCGAGCTTTAATCCCACGGCGACAATCATATAACCGTCTTTATATTGATGTTTAAACAGGCTTTCGCGGTAGCCAAATTGACATTCCGCTTTGCTTAAACAAAAAATTTCCCCGGTATTCAGATTCAGCACGTCCACATAATCGCATACATCTTTAAATTCTACGCCATAAGCTCCGATATTTTGGATTGGCGCTGATCCCACACAGCCAGGGATTAAGGCTAAATTTTCTAAGCCATAAATGCCTTGTTCCAAGCTCCATTGCACTAGCTCGTGCCAATTTTCGCCGCCTTGAACGTGAATATAATGAAAGTTGTCATCTTGCCGATGTTCGATACCTTTGAGCGCATTTACCAGCACGATCCCGTCAAAATCTTCCACAAACAATACATTACTGCCTTGTCCGAGAAAAAGCACGGGAAGCTGCTGTTGCTGAGCTTGTTGCCAAAGGGGCAGAATTTGTTCAAGTGCGGTGATTTTTTTCACCATTTTTGCTTGTGCATTGGTTCCAAATGTATGAAATGGTTGAAGATTTTCCATTATGTTCCTTAATCTCTATAATTTATTCGGCAGCGTGATTTTCACTTCTGTGCCGCCTTCAGGACGATTATTGATGCGTAGTATAGCATTGAGTTGGGCGCTACGTTCATTCATTATATTCAAACCGTAATGCCCTGCAGGTTCATCAAGGCTTGGAATGCCCACGCCGTTATCGCGCACTAACAGCTCATATTCACCGTCATCATTGGTGTGTGCAATCACTTCGATTTCCGTACCTTGGGAATGTTTAATCGCGTTTAACGCCGCTTCACGCACAATTTGTAAGGCGTGTACTAGCTGTTGCGCATTGAAAGTGTGGGACGGCAAACTACATTCCACGCGCATTTTCATTTCTGTTTGATTGCGTAAAGAATCGATCACTTGTTCAAGAGCGAGTTGTAAATTGGCTTCTTGCACCGTTAAGCGGAAAGTGGCGAGCAATTCGCGCAGTTGAACATAGCCGTCATTCAAGGCCTGCTCGAAATCTTTAATAATCGTTAGGCTTTTTTCCTTATTTTGCTCGCCTTCTTTATTCAAATTGTGCTTCAACAAAGTGAGCTGAATTTGCAGATAGGCCAGCACTTGTGCTAAAGAATCGTGTAATTCTCGCGCAATAATTGACCGCTCTTCCATTAATAATAGTTGTTGTTGCTGGCGTTGTGTATGATGGAAATAAAGCGAACGGCTCAACATTTGCGACACGTTGTGCATTGTGCGCAAATCTGGGCAAGGTAAGCCTGCTTGCCAATATAGCGTGCCAAGTTTATCTCCCTCCACGCAAAGATCGGTTTTTTGTAAAGAGAAGTTCGCATCATTTTCGCCTAAATAAATATGCCAATGCTCCGCGCCGTAAACGCTCAATTCAATATAGCGTAAATGCTCATTCACTTTAATTTGGTTTAGCACCTGCTTTAGCACCGTAGGATCAATATTATTGGTGGTAACTAATTGAGAACATTGATAAAGCATTGATAAAGAGCGGTTGACTTGGCTGAGTTTTTGCGTTTTTTCATTGACTTTTTCTTCCAGCCCAGCATAGAGCTTTTGCAAATCACTGGCCATTTGGGTAAATACGGAAGAAAGTCTCCCGATTTCGTCATCGTTATTCACATCAAGGGGAATATGATTAAACTGTCCAATTTGTACCTGTGTACTTGCTAAGGCTAATTTTTCCAGTGGGCGAACCATTTGCTTTTTAGTAAACCACACCACATAAGACACCATGGCGACAATCGACAACATTGTGAAAAGAAATAAGCAACACCGCAAAATCGTGCTTTTTCTCGGCAAATTCTTGCAAGTTATAGACAAACTGATCGACTTGCTCAACATAATTTTTCACTTCTTTTTGATAGGCTTGGTAGTCTAATTGCTTGGCATAAACTTCCATCGTTTCCCAACGTGCAACCAAGTTTTTATAAGCCTGTTTTACATCAGAAGGCACGAAAAATTGCTGGTTAATATCCGCTAAAGTGCTGGAATATAAGGTCGCGCGGTATTGTTGTAAATTTTCTGCCACCAACTGCGGTTCGTGTTCAATTTCATATAAAATGCGATAACTTTGCATTCGCAATGAACCCGATACATTGATTAATTCCGCATCAGATTTGTTACTTTGCATCACAATCAAACTGAGCAAGCTGATGAATGCGGCAAAGATGATAATGAGCAATAAATAATTGGCGATTTTTGTCGCCACCGAATGTTTTTTATTTTTCACAATGTTCACGCTTGGCAAAGGCAATCAGAATTAAGGGCTATTCTAGCAAAAAATCCCATTGCTGTTTTAGCTCTCGAACAGGAAATTTTCACAAAAATTCCACCGCACTTTATTTTGTATCTAATGAATAAAATTAATGCGCGGTGATAATTTTGATCTAACGCAACAAAAGCGTGTTTTTCTGCCTAAATACTCAATTCAGGTTATTAAAAACCTTGCTTTACCTTTAGACAATAGCGAACCTAGTAAAAAACCATCTTGGATCGTGAAAATGTCAGAAACCGCATTACCTAGACGCCGTTTTTTGCGTGGAGAGTTTCTGCATTCATTACAAAGCGAAACGGTAAAAGTACAAGGGTTTCAGGGCGTGCGTCCACCTTGGGCGGTGAGTGAAGCGCGATTTATTCAACACTGCACCACTTGTGGCGATTGTGTCAAAGCCTGCGAAACGCAGATTTTAGTGCAAGGACAAGGCGGATTTCCTGAAGTGCAGTTTGATAAAGGTGAATGTACCTTTTGCCAAAAATGCGTGGACGTGTGCCAGCAGCCTGTTTTTCGCCCAGTCAGCGAAATAGCTTGGCGGCATAAAATTGACATTACCAATGAATGCTTAACGCAAAAACAGGTGGAGTGTCGTGCCTGCCAAGACAGTTGTGAAATGCGTGCGATTCGTTTTGTGCCGCAGCTTGGTAAGGTGGCGCAACCAAGCCTGAACTTGGCGGATTGTAATGGTTGCGGTGCGTGCATTAGTGCCTGCCCAGTTTCTGCGATTAAACTTGATTATCCACAGGAATAACTATGTCAGAACAAGAAATTATCCCAATGGATAAAGCGGAAGAATGGCACGTTTGTGGCGTGATTGTTCAATGTAATCCGCAAAAAATTGAAAAAATTAAGACCGCACTTTTAGCGCTGCCTTATGCTGAAGTGCCTGCCGAAGATGTAGAAAAAGGCAAGTTGGTGGTGGTGATGCAATCTCACGATCAACATATTTTGCTCGAACAAATGGAGCAAGCGCGCAATATTGATGGCGTGATTACCGTATCTTTGGTCTATCATCAACAAGATGATGGCAATGATGAATAATTAATCATACTCGTGGGGGAAATGAGATGAATTTAAGTCGCCGAGACTTTATGAAAGCCAATGCAGCCGCCGCTGCAGCAGCTGTCGCTGGATTAAGCATTCCAGTGAAAAACGTGGAAGCCGCACAGGATAACAGTATCAAATGGGACAAAGGTGTTTGCCGTTTCTGTGGTACAGGTTGTGGCGTATTAGTAGGAACACAAAACGGACGCGTTGTGGCATCACAAGGTGATCCAGATGCTGAAGTAAACCGTGGTTTGAACTGTATTAAAGGTTACTTCTTGCCAAAAATTATGTACGGAAAAGACCGTTTGACTCAACCAATGTTGCGTATGAAAGACGGCAAGTACGACAAAAATGGGGAATTTACCCCTGTTACTTGGGATACTGCGTTCAAAACAATGAAAGAGAAATTCTTAAACGCAATGAAAGAACGTGGCCCGAATGGCGTGGGAATGTTCACTTCTGGACAAAGCACCATTTTTGAAGGTTATGCCAAAGCGAAACTTTGGAAAGCAGGTTTCCGTTCTAACAATATCGATCCAAATGCGCGCCATTGTATGGCCTCTGCCGCGGTGGCATTCTTGCGTACCTTTGGTATTGATGAGCCGATGGGCTGTTATGATGACATTGAACACGCCGAAGCCTTTGTTTTATGGGGTTCAAATATGGCGGAAATGCACCCGATTTTATGGTCACGTATTTCTGATCGCCGTTTATCTAACCCTGATGTAAAAGTGGCCGTGCTTTCTACCTTTGAACACCGCAGCTTTGAACTAGCAGATAACGGTATGGTGTTCACACCGCAAGCTGACTTGGTGATTCTCAACTACATCATCAACTATCTCATTCAAAACGATGCCATTAACTGGGATTTCGTGAATAAACATACTAAATTCAAACGTGGTGAAACCGACATTGGTTATGGCTTGCGTGATAGCGATCCGCGTCAAAAAGCAGCGAAAAATGCCAATAGCGGTAAAATGTACGACAGTAACTTTGAAGAACTCAAAGCGCTTGTGTCTGAATATACCCTTGAGAAAGCCCACGAAATGTCAGGTGTGCCAAAAGATCAATTAGAAAGTTTGGCGCAGCTTTATGCCGATCCAAAACGCAAAGTGGTGTCTTTCTGGACAATGGGCTTTAACCAGCATACCCGCGGTGTGTGGGCAAACCACTTGATTTACAACATTCACTTATTAACCGGTAAAATTTCTATCCCAGGTTGTGGCCCATTCTCCTTAACTGGTCAGCCATCTGCTTGTGGTACGGCGCGTGAAGTGGGAACATTTATCCACCGTTTACCTGCTGATATGGTGGTTACCAAGCCAGAACATCGTGCAATTGCAGAAAAAACGTGGAAAATCCCAGCTGGCACGATCACCGATAAATTAGGCTATCACGCCGTGGCACAAAGCCGTGCGTTAAAAGATGGCAAAATGCGTGTGTTATGGCAAATGTGTACGAACAATATGCAAGGTGGCCCAAACATCAACGAAGAAACTTTCCCAGGTTGGCGTAACCCTGAAAACTTCATCGTGGTTTCCGATCCATACCCAACAGTATCAGCCTTAGCGGCAGACTTAATGTTGCCAACCGCAATGTGGGTGGAAAAAGAAGGGGCTTATGGTAACGCAGAGCGCCGCACACAAGTATGGCGTCAGCAAGTAAAAGCACCGGGCGAAGCGAAATCTGACTTATGGCAATTAGTGGAATTTTCTAAATACTTCACCACTGATGAAGTATGGCCAGCAGAGCTTTTAAATGCGAACCCAGAATTTAAAGGCAAAACCTTATACGAGGTGTTATACCGCAACGGTAATGTAGATAAATATTCTAACGCTGAACTCAATGATCGTCTTAACGATGAAGCTTACGATTTCGGCTTCTACATTCAAAAAGGCTTGTTTGAAGAATATGCGTCATTTGGTCGCGGCCACGGCCACGATTTAGCCGAATACGATCTTTACCACAAAGCGCGCGGTTTACGTTGGCCAGTGGTAGAGGGCAAAGAAACCCTATGGCGTTACCGTGAAGGTTACGATCCTTATGTGAAATCAGGCGAAGAAGTGTCTTTCTATGGTCAGCCAGATAAACGTGCGGTGATTTTAGCCGTGCCTTATGAGCCACCAGCAGAGGTGCCTGATGAAGAATATGATTTATGGTTATCTACTGGCCGTGTGTTAGAACACTGGCATACAGGAACAATGACTCGCCGCGTGCCTGAATTGCACCGTTCATTCCCGAACAATGTGGTTTGGATGCACCCGAACGATGCGAAAAAACGTGGTTTACGCCACGGTGATAAGATCAAAGTTTCATCACGCCGTGGGGAAATTATTTCCTATGTAGATACTCGTGGACGTAATAAATGTCCTGAAGGTTTAGTTTTCACCACCTTCTTTGATGCTGGCCAGTTGGTAAATAAATTAACCTTAGATGCCACTGACCCAATTTCAAAAGAAACGGACTTCAAAAAATGTGCCGTTAAAGTGGAAAAAGCCTAAAAACTTAGCAAAAAAGCACCGCACTTTCTTTCTAAACTAAGCAAAGTGCGGTGAAAAATAAAATGAAAAAATTAACCCAAACACCGGAACGCCGTAAATTTTTTAAGGACGCCGCTCGCACCGCGGGCGGATTAGCAGGTCTTGGCATTTTACTCGGTCTTCAACAAGAGCAAAGCCTTGCTCGTCAAGGCGTGGCATTACGTCCACCCTTTGCCATTGAAGATGAGAAAAAATTCGCCGCCGCCTGTATTCGTTGCGGACAATGTGTGCAAGCCTGCCCTTATGAAATGTTGCACCTTGCTTCCTTGCTTTCGCCAATGGAAGCTGGCACACCTTATTTCATCGCACGGGATAAACCTTGCGAAATGTGTGAAGATATTCCTTGTGCAAAAGCCTGTCCGAGCGGGGCGTTAGATTCCACACAGGATAATATTAACGATTCCCGAATGGGCTTATCGGTGCTGTTAGATCACGAGACTTGCCTAAACTGGCAGGGCCTACGTTGTGATGTGTGTTATCGCGTTTGTCCACTTATCGACAAAGCCATCACCTTAGAAATGCAGCGTAATGATCGTACGGGCAAGCACGCGGTGTTTATTCCAACGGTGCATTCGGACGCTTGCACGGGCTGCGGTAAATGCGAGGAAGCCTGCGTATTGGATGAAGCGGCAATCAAAGTGTTGCCTCTTTCCCTTGCGAAAGGAATGTTGGGTAAACATTATCGCCTTGGTTGGGAAGAAAAAGAAAAGGCAGGGCATTCCCTTGCGCCTGACGACATTATTTCTTTACCCGTACGCAAACCGGAGGGCTTTTAATGGCAAATTCACCGAAATATGCAGGTAGAGAAGCAAGAGAAAAGCTGGGCTTGTGGCGCGCTAATCGCTTTTTATTTTGGCGTCGTTTAACTCAGTTAAGCATTCTCGCAATGTTTCTGAGCGGCCCTTGGCTTGGTGTATGGATTCTGCGTGGTAATTATAGCGGGAGCTTATTTTTAGATTTAATTCCAATGAGCGATCCACTCATCACCGCAGAAAGCCTTGCCACGGGTCATTTGCCCAACTTCACCACCTTACTGGGTGCTGGCATTGTGATCACCCTTTATGCTTTATTGGGAAGCAAAGTGTTTTGCGGTTGGGTGTGTCCGTTAAATCTGGTTACCGACTGTGCGGCTTGGTTAAGACGTAAATTAGGTATTCGTCAAAATGCCAAAATTCCACGCGGCTTACGCTACGGCATTTTATTGATGATTCTCATCGGCAGTGCGTTAAGTGGCATTATGTTGTGGGAATGGATCAATCCTGTAAGTGCATTTGGACGCGCCTTAATTTATGGTTTCGGTGCAACCACTTGGTTAATTTTAGCGATATTTTTATTTGATTTATTGATTGCAGAGCACGGCTGGTGCGGGCATTTATGCCCTATCGGCACGACCTATGGCTTAATTGGCGCAAAAAGCATTGCGCGCATTAAAGTGATTGATCGCGCACGCTGTGATAATTGTATGGATTGCTACAACATTTGCCCTGAACCGCAAGTGTTACGCAGCCCACTGCACGGCAAAAAAGACGAAAGCCTGCTCGTGCTTTCTAAAGATTGTATCAGTTGCGGACGTTGCATTGATGTTTGTGCTGAAAATGTATTTACTTTTACCACTAGATTTAATCATTCGGGGGAATAAAATGATTAAAAAAACCTTATTAATTTTAACCGCACTTTTTGCCACCAGCGTAATGGCTGCGGAAGACAAAATTGACAACTATCTGCAAGGGGCGGCTGAAGATGTGAAACCAGCTTTTCACAATGTACCAAAACAAAGTGAGTTACCACCGCTTAACTATGTGAATCAACCACCAACGATTCCACATAGCGTAAAAAATTATCAAATCACCAAAAATGTGAACCAATGCTTGAATTGCCACAGCGTTGAGGCTTCTCGCATCACAGGGGCAACACGCATTAGCCCAACCCACTTTATGGATCGTAACGGAAACTTTGTCGGCGGCGAAACCGCTCCTCGCCGTTATTTCTGCTTACAGTGCCACGTTTCACAATCTGACGTTGAACCGATTGTGCCAAATGAATTTAAACCAATGAAAGGCTACGGAGAATAAAAATGTTGAAATTAATCAAAAAGTTTTGGCATTGGTTTCGTTCACCAAGTCGTATTGCTGTCGGCGTGCTAATCACCCTTTCTTTCATTGCTGGGATTATTTTCTGGGGCGGCTTTAATACTGCGCTGGAACACACCAATACGGAAGAATTTTGTTCTAGTTGCCATATGAACGACGTTGTGCCTGAATATCGTCAATCTTGTGCATTATGTGAATCGTACTGGGGTAAAAGCCATTTGTGCGGATTGCCATTTGCCACACGAATTTATTCCTAAGTGGGTGCGTAAAATTAAAGCAGCAACAGAAGTTTATGCGCATATTACAGGTAAAGTGGATACCAAAGAAAAATTTGAAGCAGCACGTTTAGAAATGGCTGAGCGTGAATGGGCAAGAATGAAAGCCAATAATTCACAAGAATGTCGTAACTGTCATAATTTTGATGCAATGGATTTCACCTTGCAAAAAGGCGTAGCAGAAAAAATGCACACAATGGCAATCAAAGACGGCAAAACCTGTATTGATTGCCATAAAGGGATTGCTCACCACTTGCCAAATATGAAAGACGTGAAATCTGGCTTTTTACCACCAGAAAAAGCAGAATAATTAGGTAAGGTGAATAAACCTAAAATCAACGCATTTAGCGGTATCAATAAACACAAAAGCCCTGTATAATAGCGGGGCTTTTCTTTTCCCGTTGGCGTGCGGCTATCAAAAATACTCTTACGCAACCCGACAAAGTGCGGTGCTTTTTGAGAGAATTTTTGCTAGTCGCAATTGGGAAAACAACGTGAAATCAAACAGTTAATCTGTTATTTACCTAAAAGCATTGAGTGCGGAATGTTCCGCAGATTATTCCATTTTATTTGAAGGAAAATATTGTGAATCCAATTGTTAAACAATTTAAATATGGTCAGCACACGGTAACCTTAGAAACTGGTGCAATCGCCCGTCAAGCCACAGCGGCAGTGATGGCGAGTATGGACGACACTAGCGTGTTCGTAACAGTGGTAGCGAAAAAAGACGTTAAAGAAGGGCAAGATTTCTTCCCATTAACTGTAAACTACCAAGAGCGTACTTACGCAGCAGGACGTATCCCTGGTGGGTTCTTTAAACGTGAAGGCCGCCCTTCTGAGGGGGAAACCTTAGTGGCGCGTTTAATCGATCGTCCAATCCGTCCATTATTCCCTGAAGGCTTTTTCAACGAAATTCAAATTGTGGCAACCGTGGTTTCGGTAAACCCACAAATTAGCCCTGATTTAGTGGCGATGATCGGTGCTTCAGCAGCACTTACCCTTTCTGGCGTGCCATTTAACGGCCCGATCGGCGCAGCACGCGTTGGCTTTATTGATGGTCAATTCGTCTTAAACCCAACCACTAACGAACAAAAACAAAGTCGTTTAGACTTAGTGGTAGCGGGGACAGATAAAGCCGTATTAATGGTGGAATCTGAAGCGGACATTTTAACCGAAGAACAAATGTTGGCTGCGGTGGTATTTGGTCATCAGCAACAACAAGTGGTGATTGAAGCCATTAAAGAATTTGCCCAAGAAGCAGGAAAACCGCGTTGGGATTGGCAGCCACCAGCACCAGATACGGCATTAATTGATAAAGTTAAAGCCCTTGCGGAAAGCCGTTTAGGCGATGCTTATCGTATCACTGAAAAACAAGCGCGTTATGAACAAATTGATGCGATTAAAGCAGACGTAGTAGGCCAATTAACCACTGAAGATGAAACCCTTAGCGAAGGAAAAATTGTCGATATTCTTACCGCACTTGAAAGTGAAATCGTGCGTTCACGCATTCTAAACGGTGAGCCGCGTATTGACGGCCGTACCGTAGATACCGTGCGCGCATTAGACATTTGCACAGGCGTGTTACCGCGTACGCACGGCTCTGCGATTTTCACCCGTGGTGAAACACAGGCCTTAGCGGTGGCAACCTTAGGGACAGAACGTGATGCACAAATCATTGACGAATTAACCGGTGAAAAAACTGATCACTTCTTATTCCACTACAACTTCCCCGCCATATTCAGTGGGTGAAACAGGTATGATTGGTTCGCCAAAACGCCGTGAAATTGGTCACGGTCGTTTAGCAAAACGCGGTGTGGCTGCAGTAATGCCAAGCTTGAGCGAATTCCCTTATGTGGTGCGTGTGGTGTCTGAAATCACTGAATCTAACGGTTCATCATCAATGGCATCGGTATGTGGCGCATCACTAGCCTTAATGGACGCAGGTGTACCAATTAAAGCCGCTGTTGCGGGTATCGCAATGGGCTTAGTAAAAGAAGATGAAAAATTTGTTGTGCTTTCTGACATTTTGGGTGATGAAGATCACTTAGGTGATATGGACTTCAAAGTAGCGGGTACACGCGAAGGGGTTACTGCATTACAAATGGACATCAAAATTGAAGGGATTACCCCTGAAATTATGCAAATCGCCCTTAACCAAGCAAAAGGTGCGAGAATGCACATTCTTGGCGTGATGGAACAAGCAATTCCTGCACCGCGTGCGGAAATTTCTGACTTCGCACCGCGTATTCACACAATGAAAATCGATCCGAAGAAAATCAAAGATGTGATCGGTAAAGGTGGTGCAGTAATTCGTGCCTTAACGGAAGAAACTGGCACCTCCATTGATATTGATGATGACGGTACAGTGAAAATCGCAGCGGTAGATAACAATGCGGTGAAAGAAGTGATGGCGCGCATTGAAGACATCACCGCGGAAGTGGAAGCTGGTGCAATCTATCAAGGTAAAGTGACTCGCCTTGCGGATTTCGGTGCGTTCGTTTCCTTAGTTGGCAATAAAGAAGGCTTGGTTCACATTTCACAAATCGCTGATGAACGCGTAGAAAAAGTCAGTGATTACTTAAGCGTGGGTCAAGAAGTTAGCGTGAAAGTAGTTGAAATTGATCGCCAAGGCCGTATCCGCTTAACAATGAAAGATATTGCTCCAAAACAAGAGGCAGCACCAACAGAAGAAGTTGTGGTTGCAGTGAGTGAGCAAGAATAAAAATACCGCTCCCTACTTGTTAGGGAGCAATTTTCCTTAGCGGGAAATGGGCTGGCATTGCCAGTCAGGCATACTTGAGCTAACACCTAAGGCTAAACAATGATGCAATGTAATTGGCGTATAAACTCTTTCAGATTGTTCTCAATCTGGTGTGTTGCCTTATTACTTGTAGGCTGTGTCAATTCGCAACCTTTTATGGCAAATAATAAATTGATTATTGCGGAGCAGACACCGAATAGCCATATTGAGCAAGAAATAATGGTTGCTCGTATTAGCCAAGTATTGCAAATTGGCAGAATTGATAAAAAGAACGTGCTGCCTTACATTTTGAACGAGGCGTGTTGTATGACGCCCTTGGGCTTTGGGGGTTAGCGCGTTATGACTTTTTACAGTCTTTAATTTTTCAGCCAAAAAACGCCGCACTTTATAATTATTTGGGCGTCTATCAGCTTATCAATGAAGATTATGATGAAGCACTAGAAGCATTTAATGCGGCATTGGAATTAAACCCAAACGATGAATATAGCCTATTTAATCGAGGCTTAGGTTTTTATTATGTAGAACGTTATCCTCTTGCACAGAAAGATTTATCACAGTTTTATCAACAAGATAAAAGCGATGCTTACCGTGCATTATGGTTATATCTCAATGAATTAGAAACCAATCCTAAAAAGGCTAAACAGCAGTTAGCACAGCAAGCGCCTGCGCTCTCGCAAAAGCAGTGGGGCAATTATATTGTGCAATATTATTTAGGTCAGTTGTCGCTCACTGAGCTACAACAGCAAGGGGTGGAATTTGCTGAAAAGCAAAAAATGCCTTATGCCGAAGTATTGACCGAAACCTACTTTTATCTAGCAAAACAACAACTCAATTTGGGTCAAAGGGAAAAAGCAGAAACCCTGTTTAAATTGGCCATAGCGAATCAGGTGTATAACTTTGTTGAGTATCGTTTTGCAGTGCTTGAACTGGCGAAATTAAAACGCACAAAAGCACAATAAACTAGGCATTAGCCTAGATTTGGTGTTGTAAACGTAAAACTTTTCAACAATGTTATCCACAAAGCAGCGATTTTTCGCCACACCTAGGCTTTGTGCAACTGAAAGTAATTGAGCTTTCCTTTTTTATATTCGAGTATTTTAATGACTGAAACAAAAATCACCTTTAATGATTTAGGTTTACCTGAATTTATCCTTAATGCTGTAACAGATATGGGATTTGAATCCCCTTCGCCAATCCAACAAGCTTGTATTCCCTACCTTCTCGCAGGTGATGATGTGCTTGGAATGGCGCAAACCGGAAGTGGAAAAACCGCTGCGTTTTCTCTCCCTTTATTAGCCCAAATTGAGCCAAATAAAAAAATGCCACAAATGCTAGTTATGGCGCCTACTCGTGAGCTTGCCATTCAAGTGGCTGATGCGTGCGAACAATTTATGAAATATGCTAAAGGGATCAACATTGTTACCCTTTACGGCGGACAACGTTATGACATTCAGCTCAGAGCCTTAAAACAAGGTGCTCAAGTAGTTGTCGGCACACCGGGGCGTATTCTCGATCACCTTAGACGCAATACCCTCGATCTATCAGAATTAAAATTTATCGTGCTTGATGAAGCTGATGAAATGTTACGAATGGGCTTTATTGATGATGTTGAAACCGTAATGGCAGCACTGCCAGAACAGCATCAAACCGCACTTTTCTCCGCCACAATGCCAGAACCAATCCGCCGCATTACCAAACGCTTTATGAATAATCCTCAAGAGGTGAAAATTCAATCAAGCCAAAAAAATGCCCCAGATATTACCCAAAGTTGCTGGTATGTGCGTGGTTTCCGCAAAAATGAAGCTCTCTTGCGTTTCCTTGAAGTGGAAGAATTTGATGCGGCAATCATCTTTGCTCGCACCAAAACTGCTACCCTTGATATTACCGAATTATTGGAAAAACACGGCTTCCGTGCCGCCGCACTCAATGGGGATATGACCCAACAACTGCGTGAACAAACTCTCGATCGCCTACGCAACGGTAGCCTAGATATTTTAGTCGCCACTGATGTTGCCGCTCGTGGACTTGATGTGGAACGCATTAGTCTTGTGGTAAATTATGATATTCCACTTGATGCCGAAAGTTATGTGCACCGTATTGGGCGTACAGGGCGTGCTGGGCGCGCAGGACGTGCGTTATTGTTTGTCGAACCACGCGAAAATCGCCTACTGAAAAATATTGAACGTCTAACGAAAAAGCCGATTGAGGAAGTGGAAGTACCAAATCACGAAGCATTACAGGCTTGTCGTCGCAAAAAATTTGTCGCAAAAATCACCAAACAGCTGGAACATCACGATCTAGAGCAATATCGTAGCTTATTGGAAGATCTCTTCACCGCCGACCAAGATCAAGAAGACATTGCCGCCGCAATGCTAATGCTCTTACAAGGTAAACAAAAATTAATTTTACCGCCAGATCCAGCCATCGACAAACGCGCCCGCCGTGAACATGATGGACGCAGAGAAAATCCACGCTCCGCTGAACGCCGTGGCTACGGTAACCCGCAACCAATGGACTTATACCGTATTGAAGTGGGGCGCTTAGATGGCGTGGAAGTGCGTCATATTGTGGGAGCGATCGCTAATGAAGGCGATATCGATAGCCGTTATATCGGGCATATCAAACTTTACGATAATCATTCCACCATTGAATTACCACAAGGTATGCCAAAAGAATTGCTCAACCATTTCGCCAAAACGCGCGTAATGAACAAACAAATGCAAATGTCTTTCCTTGGTGAAACCAAAGGTGGTGAAGGCAAAGGAAAAGGCTTTGGCGGAAAAGTCAAAGGGGATCGCAAATTTAAAGAAAAAACCACCGCTTTTTTGACGAGGGTGGCTTTAAATCGCGTTCAAGAAAAAGATCGTTCTCTTAGTTAAAAATAGCCCCAATGGGGCTATTTTTATAGGCTATTTTTCAGCATCAGGGTTTGTTGTATGCGTTGTTCAATTTCTTGCAACATCGCATAACGTTTACGGTACATTGAGCGTTTATTGCTAGATACCGTTGAGAGATTTTTCATTTCAATTTCCACTGGCAACTGCCAATAATCTTTTAATATCCCGCCACTTTCTTCAAACATCACATCATAATTTACTAAGTAACGCTTAGCTTGGATAAAGCGTGATTTATTTTGGTATTTTTGCGGAATACCTAACACTTGGCTATAACCCATTGCTTTAGCAAACATTTTGCAGATTTCGATCATTAAATAGGCAGGGCGTAAACCGTGGCATAATTTCGTTAATTGTTTGACGATTTCTTTTGAACCTTCGCAATTTGGCCCTTGAACCACAGCAATCAACACAGTGCCTTTTACTTTACCAAAGGTGAGTAAATAAATAAGTTCATTGCTTGGTTTATGGATAAGCTCAAAAGTCCAATAACCCTCCATTGGTTGGTGTGTCGTTAAGGCAAGCACCAGCTCAAAATCAGGAATGATTTCACCGAAGGAAATAGGTTGTTGCCAAATTGGGGTAATCCCAAGTTCTGCTAAATGCTCTGGTAAGAACTGCAAATTATCGCAAATAGTGTCAAAGCGTTCTTTGCGGTTCAAGCGTTTATCTAAAAAGCGATAAGCAATAGGATAGCTCCAATCTGGTCGTGTAGCCAGAAGCTCTGCTAGCCAAGGATATTGATTAACGAAACGCTCAAATTTTTTGATCAGATCGTAATTGAGCCAACTGCGTAAACGGTAACGAAAGCGTTTTAAACGGTAAGACTTTTTACCGCGATCAGGATATAAAGAAACGGCATCAGGCCATTTATAATAAGGGGTTGTCATAGAATTTTTATAGTTAAAAATAAGGCGCAGTATTCTCCCACAAAATAGGTATTTGTCCATAGATTTTTTATTTGAACGCCAAAATTTGACAAAAAATCCCCGCACTTTGTTATGTGAAATTTGTTGAGTAAAAGTGCGGGGATTTTCGTTAAATTATTTTTGGCTACATAAGGCAATAAAGCCGAGTTTTTTATCTGGATCATTGAAAACCTTGAACATTTTTTTGAATGTCGGACGGTTTTCTGCTTTTAACGCATTGCGGATAATTTTAGCTGTGCCTAATACGCCTTCGTCATAAATCATTCCTGCTGGGGAAAGTAGCGTCATCTCGCCTGAATAGGTTTCCACGTTGCGGAATCCCGCTTCTAAAAAGAGCGATTTCCAGTTTTGTTTTGTTAATGGAGTTACGGTAACGTTAATGGCTTCACGCAACTGTTGGATTACTTCTTCCGCATTGTCCGTGGTAAGCATTACATCGTGAGTGAGCAAGAAGCCGTTGGGTTTGAGAACGCGGTAATATTCGCGCACCGCTTTGATTTTCGCTTCCACAGGCAACATTGTGAGCATTGCTTCATTAATCACAATATCAAAGCTGTTATCGGCAAAAGGTAATTTCATTGCATTGGCACGTTGAACGTGAATTTTATCTTGTAGCCCTTTTTCGGCGATATTTTTTCTGGCTTTCTCTAAGGCATTTTCATCAAGATCCACGCCCTCGATATGGCAGCCGAATTTGCTCGCTAGCTCAATGGCGGTGGTTCCCATATTGCACGCCACTTCTAACACTTTTTTATTGGCGTTGAAATCGCTGTTTGCAATCAGCCATTCTGTGGCTTTGCGACCACCGGGGCGTAAGCGCGTTTTGCCTAATCGAGCAAGAAAATTATGTCCCATTTCTTCTTTTTTCATTTTGACTCCTTATTTCAATACTTGACTCAATATATCAGCTTTTATGATGAAATAAAATTGCTTTTTATGGCTAGACGAACCGATGTGTCCGCCCGTGTCGATAGCCCAATCGGACGCACACATAAGTGCGTCCTTACATTTGGAAACGTTGAGTGAAAAGTGCGGTGCAAAAATGGCGAATTTTATGCTTGTTCAATTTTTTCTTTGTAATGGCGGCGACATACGGAAACGTAGTGATTATTGCCGCCGATTTGAATTTGTGCGCCGTCTTTGACCACTTCGCCTTGATCGTTTAAACGTAGCACGAAATTAGCTTTGCGCCCACAATGGCAGATGGTTTTTAATTCTTCCAGCTGATCGGCCCACGCCAGTAAGTATTGGCTGCCTTCAAACAATTCTGCTTGGAAATCCGTGCGCAGGCCGTAGCACAGCACGGGAATGTGTAATTTATCCACCACATCACTGAGCTGATAAACTTGCTCTTTGGTGAGAAATTGTGCTTCGTCCACCAAAAT
>NZ_PQVI01000027.1 GCF_002921145.1 Avibacterium endocarditidis | reverse complement strand
GGCGGGGTCGAACCGCCGACCTGTCCCTTAGGAGGGGACTGCTCTATCCTGCTAAGCTACACGTTCTTTTAAACTCCAGTTTGGCACAAATATGTAATGATGAAAAGCACAGAGTGAAAAAATAAAGTAAGGTGCAAATTCTGTTAATTTTTTAGTAAGAAAAGAGATAATAATGAGATATGAAAAAAGCCGCTAATTTTCATTAGCGGCTCTTAGGAATTTGGCTCCTCCTGCTGGACTTGAACCAGCGACATATGGATTAACAGTCCACCGTTCTACCGACTGAACTAAGGAGGAGTAGTGGTGCCTCGAGGCGGAATCGAACCACCGACACGGGGATTTTCAATCCCCTGCTCTACCGACTGAGCTATCGAGGCAACTCATCAGTGGTGCGTATTAAACGATTTTTACCGCGTTAAGTCAATCATTAATTTTAACTTTTTTACGTTTTTTTGTTTGTTTGAATATTTAACAAGCGAAACGCATAGAAATACGGCAAAAATCGCATAAAAAATCAAAACCACTTTTAATTTTTATCGTCTAACCCGATAACTTTTTTGTGCCTTATCCACCTTAATTAAATAATTTCTCGCTTGTGAAGATGGGTGTGCCGTGGTCAAAATTCGGTACACTTGCTCAGGATATAAGCGGTTGATTTGTTCAATCGCCATATCTTTATCTTCGTGGAACACACGCAACACCGCACCAGCCCCACTGTTATACGCAGAAATCATCGCAAAACGCTTAGACGTTGGGTTAGTAATACCATCTAAATATTTATTTTGTAATAGCCATAAATACGATGCGCCTGCATCAATATTTTTTTCAGGATCAAACAAATAGCTTTTTGACGGCTGACCACCACGTCCTTTCATTTGGAACACATCTCGCCCTGCCGTATGCGGTACCACTTGCATTAAGCCAATGGCATTAGCATAGCTAATCGCATAAGGGTTGAAGCTGGATTCCGTTTGCATAATGCCTAAAATCAAACTTTCATCAAGGTTGTAGCGTCTAGCGGCGCGGCGCACCATTGGTAGGTATTTTTGCGCACGCACGGCAACGTGGTTAGCAATCATTGGGATCACCACAAACTGCACCATTCTGCCGTTACTCAAGCGGCGTGTTTGCAATTTATTTTGCACCAGATAATCGGCAAAATTGCCCGCGATAAACTCGTTGGTAATTTGCTGCCCCGCATTATCCACCACTTGCCCCACTAAGAAAGGGCGAGAACTTATCGGCACATCGCCAGAGGCAAATAAATCAATGCCTTTCGCATCTGAGCCCATTAATAACGTATGCACGATAGCATTGTGCAGGCGGTTCAAATCTTGCTGTGTTTCAACCGTGATAACCCCTTCATCAAAGCTCACGTGGCTACGAGTGTAATAACTATCGGTGTATTTCACATAGTCTTTACGGCTTGCCACCAACAGCTCATTCACGCCCCAAATTTGATCGATATTATGGGAAAATTGCCCCGTCAAAATATCTAACCCCTGCGTATCTTTCGCAAAGGCTTCATCATAATTTATTCCTTTATGGCTTGAGCCACTACAAGCAAACAAAAAAGGAATAATCAAAGCAACAACATATTTCTTCATCATTCTTTTTCCGCTGGCGGAACACATAGCCTTCAATATGAACATCTTTACCTTCAAATAAGAAATTCACCATTTCTTGCTCTAATAATTGGCGATGTTCGGCATTCATCATATTAATTTTTCTCATTAACGAGCATTGTTGTTTTTTCATCCACTCGCCCCAAGCCTGTTTGCTGATATTATCAAAAATACGTTTGCCTAATTCGCCTGGATAAAGTTGAAAATCTAGCCCGTCCGCCTCTTGTTTTAAATAGGCACAAAATACCGTTCTTGCCATTATTCTTTTCCTTTTGCTAACTGTAATAAAAGATTTTTGACTGGCGTTGCCAGCCCAATTTGATCAGGATTTTGCGGATCATACCAATATTTGACCGCACTTTGTATAGAAGATTCATACTTGCCGTGATTTTCATTCACCTTTTTCCAATCTGAGCGATTAGCGTCCTCGCCGTGATATTCCTGTTTCACATAAATCGGGTGAATCATTAAGTGAAAATGGCTAAAGGTATGGCGAAAAGCTGGCCATTCCTGATAAAAATCCACGTTTTGACGAGCCAAATAAGCCAGTAAATCCAGCTTGCTGTCAAATTGTGGAAAACAATACAAACCGCCCCACAAGCCCGCATTTTCACGCTGTTCTAAGGCCACTTTACCTTGTCGCTGCCAAATCAAGAAATAACTTTGTCGTTCGGGTAAGGTTTTCTTTGGCTTCTTCGCGGGGTAATTCTGCCAATTTTGTTGCAAATTTGCACCGCACTTTGCAGATAACGGACAAAGCGCACATTTCGGCTTTGTGCGTGTACACACCATCGCCCCAATATCCATCATCGCTTGATTAAAATCTGCTACACGTTGTGTTGGCGTTACTTCTGCACTTAACTGCCAAAGCTGATTTTCCACTTTTTTCTCGCCCGCCCAGCCTTCAACCGTAAAATAACGGGATAACACGCGTTTCACATTGCCATCTAAAATAGGATAAGGGGCATTTAAGCAAGAGGATAGGATTGCCCCCGCCGTGCTTCGCCCAATGCCTTTTAACGCCTGCACTTGCTCAAATTCAGTGGGGAAATTGCCCTGATACTGATCGCGAATAATTTGTGCCGATTGGTGCAAATTTCTTGCCCGCGCGTAATAACCCAAGCCCGTCCACAAATGCAGCACTTCATCAAGGGGTGCATCGGCAAGATCAATGATGGTAGGAAAGCGTTGCATAAAGCGTTCAAAATAAGGAATCACCGTGGCAACTTGAGTTTGTTGCAACATTACCTCCGACAGCCAAACGCCATAAAGGGTTTTATTTTGCTGCCAAGGCAAATGTTTGCGTCCAAATTGATCGTACCAAGCCAGAACAGATTTTGCGAAAGGCGCAGTGGCGGAAGATTGAGCTAATAGCATAAATACAATAGATAAAAGAATGAAAAAATGAAGTGTATCATAGGCAAAATTTATCTTGCAAAAGAATTGCGAAAGGAAATGCCATAAGGGCAAAAACAAAAGTGCGGTGAAAAATTTAGAGATTTTCCACCGCACTTGTTTTTAGCCCATTAAAGTTTTTCCACTAACACCACCGCTGCGCCAATATAAGTGGCTGGGGTGAGTTGTTGTAAGCGCTGTTTTTCGTGCGCTGGAATGTCTAACTTCTCAATAAACTCACGCATTGCTTGCTCATCAACGCGTTTTCCGCGTGTCAGCTCTTTCAATTTTTCGTAAGGTTTTTCAATGCCATAACGGCGCATTACGGTTTGAATTGGCTCAGCCAACACTTCCCAGTTTTGGTTGAGTTCATCACGCAAGTGCTGTTCATTCACTTCAAGTTTGCTAATGCCTTTTCTGGTGGCGGCATAGGCGATTAGACAATAGCCCAAGCCCACGCCCAGATTACGCAACACGGTGGAATCCGTTAAATCACGCTGCCAGCGAGAAATTGGCAATTTCGCCCCTAAATGCCCCATTACCGCATTCGCAATGCCGAGATTTCCCTCTGAATTTTCAAAGTCAATCGGGTTCACTTTGTGCGGCATTGTGGATGAGCCAATTTCGCCCGCGATGGTGCGTTGTTTGAAGTGATTTAATGCGATGTAGCCCCAAAGATCACGGTCAAAATCAATAATAATGGTGTTGAAACGCGCAACGTTATCAAACAATTCGGCAATGTAATCGTGCGGCTCAATTTGCGTAGTGTAAGGGTTCCATTTAATGCCGAGCGAAGTAACAAATTCTTCGCTAAATTGATGCCAATCTACATCAGGATAGGCGGATAAATGGGCATTGTAGTTTCCTACAGCACCGTTGATTTTGCCAAGAATTTCAATCTCTTGTAGTTGTTTTAACTGACGTTTCAAGCGATATACCACATTCGCCATTTCTTTCCCAACGGTGGACGGAGAAGCCGGCTGTCCGTGGGTGCGCGAAAGCAATGGGATCGCTTTGTATTCGTGAGCGAGGCGCTCAATTTCAGCAATCAATTTCTGCCATTCAGGCAAAATCACTTCTTCGCGCGCCATTTTCAACATTAAGGCGTGGGAAAGGTTGTTAATATCTTCAGAAGTACAAGCAAAATGGATAAACTCACTCACTGCGGCTAATTCTTCAAGTGCGGTGGTTTT
>NZ_PQVI01000026.1 GCF_002921145.1 Avibacterium endocarditidis | reverse complement strand
GATGAAATGAATCATTATCTATAAGTTTGAACGCATTAAACGAATAATAGTGATGGTATTTACCACCATAACCGTGCTTTCTAATAACACGCCACCTAAAGATCCCACTAAAATATATTTGTTAGCCAACAAGCCGAGCCGATTAACATAAATAAACGCATTGGAATGCCTTTTAATAAAAATAATGAAATTGTTCCAATGGTTGAGGCAATAATTGGGAAAACCTGCCAAACGGAATCTGCAATGACATAGCCAAAAATAATCCCTAATAAAACAAAAAAGAAGGCAATATATTTTGATGAAACATAAATAGATGTTGCCGTTCTTAAGGTGGAAAGTAACGAACTTAATGCCGCTACATTTGCACCTAATAAAATAAAATGGCTCATATAGGTGATATTTTGAATCAACATCACAATTTTGAGCTTTTTATCATTCTTTTGGTAAAAACAAATTACTCCTAATATAAAAGCCAAAATACCGAGTAATTGTGGAATGTTTATAATATTGTCTAGCATAAAATGTATTAATTAATATTCTATAAACTTATATCTAGCCAAACAAAATTGAATTTAAACTAGAATATCCGTTCTGTCTATGAATAAGTTTTGATTTTGTGATCTTGATCTAACATTTTTCAAAACAATGTTTCAAATAAGAAAAGCGGTCTAAAATAGACCGCTCTTTTTCTATGTATCTTCTCTGCGTCACGCCATCGGATTAAATGTTTAACGGCTGTGCGGTTTCTTTTAGTACGGCATTAAGGGCTTCAATGTTGGCTTTGCCTTCGTTGAGTAGCCATTGTTTTGCTGCTTCTGCCCCTTCTGCTTTAAAGATTTCCGCAGCACCTGCCCAAGTGGCACGTCCGCATAATACGCCGTTGAAATCGCAACCAGCCTCTTTAGCAAAACGTAACGTATCAAGGAATAAGGAGGAACTCACACCTGCACTTAAGAAGATAAATGGAATTTCGGTGGCATCGCTTTGTTCTTTGAAGTAGGCTTGGGCTTGTGCTTGACTATATACCGCTTCCTGCTCTGCGAAACCTTCGACAAATTTCATATCCACTGGCACTTCCACTTTTAATACATCAACGCCAAAACGTGGTTCGGAGAATAATTTCATCGCTTCGATCACTTTGCGCGGTTTGATTTTCGCGTATTCTTTCGGATCAGAAATATTCGCGTCATAGCTTACAAGCTCAAGGAAGAATGGCATTTCTTCTGCTTTACATTCTGAAGCCACCCGTTCTACAAAGGCTTCTTTGCGATCATTCACTTCTTTGCCTTCGTCAATGTCGATATAAAGCAATAATTTGATGCCATCTGCACCTTTGGCTTTTAAACGTTGCACGGAAACATCGTCAATTAAATCTGGATAGCGACCCGGTTGGGTTTTGTCATAACCTGTTTTTTCATAAGCCATTAATAAACCCGCGTTGGCAGCACGTTTTTCAGCCGCTTTCCAGCCCACTTCTGGGTCAAGCAAAATAGATGAGGCATAAGGGGTTAAGTATTCAGACACCAATACTTTAAACTCAGCAAGTTGCTCATTCGTTGCGTCTTCGCCCAACATACGGCGTAATGCACCACGTTGGTCAATGGCGAGTGCCGCAATTAAATTGTCTTGGCTACATAATTTTTTAAACGTTCAGTTCTTAACTTTGACATTGTTTTCTCTCCATCTTTGTAAATATAAAAATCTTAAGATTTTTCACCGCACTTATAAACTTGTTCCCCTTGAATATAAGTGGCTTGAACTTGTAATTCTTTGTTTAATAAGGTGAAATTTGCTTCTTTGCCGACAGCAATATCACCAATGCGATCTGCCACACCTAAATAAGTGGCGGGAATGGTGGTAACCATTTGAATGGCTTCCCATACAGGAACATCGGCTTTAAATACCATATTGCGTAAGGCCTGATCCAGGCTGCAAGTGCTACCTGCAAGAGAGCCGTCAAAGGTTCTCGCTTGACCGTTTTCTACCCGCACGGTTTGCACGCCTAATGTGTACTCACCATCTGGCAAGCCACCTGCGCGCATACAATCCGTGATCAACACCATTCTGCGGTAAGTTTTTAATTTATAAGCTAAATTTAATACGGCTGGGTGAACGTGAATGCCATCTGCAATAATTTCCGCCAGCATATCGTGATATAACACCGCCCCCGTGCAACCTGGCTCGCGGTGGTGCAATGCACTCATTCCATTGAATAAATGCACACCGCAATCTGCCCCTAAATAATAGGCTTTGGTCACTTGCTCAAAGGTGGCGTTAGTGTGTGCCACAGACACCTTTACGCCATTTTCCACCAACCATTTAATAGCAGGTTCGGCATTTTCGATTTCAGGTGCAATAGCGACCCGTAATAAAGTGCGGTCGGAAATTTGCAATAATTCTTCTAGCTGTGGAATCGTTGGTGGCATTAAATATTCGGTTGGGTGCGAGCCACGATGGCGTTCGGTAAAATAAGGCCCTTCCATAAAGCTCCCCAACAATTCCGCACCAGATTGTCGCCCTTGCCGAATGTAATCTTTCATTCGTTGCATTGAGGAAAGAATATTCGCCCAAGGGGCTGAAACAGTCGTTCCTACCCACGCGGTAACCCCTGTTTGTGGTAGCGCTTGTGCAATGGTAGCCAGTGCAGTGTCGTTTTCGTCCATCACATCTGCCCCTGCGCGGCCGTGAATATGCACATCAATGAACCCCGCAGAAAGATAGCTGTCAGGATAATAATGTACATCGCAATCAGTGGGCTTTTCTACTTGGATACGTTCGATTTTGCCTTGATTTATCACCACATATTTATTCAGTAACTCCCCTGATGACGTCATCACTTTTTCGGGTTTAATGGCATAACGCATTGTTTTTCCTCTTAATCTACAATAATCACTTCAATATTATTTTCCTGAAGTGCGGTCAAATATTCAGGAGAAATGCCAGAATCGGTAATTAATACATCAATATCGGCAAATTTGCGGATAACGTGGCAACTTTTTTTACCAAATTTAGGAATCCGTTACCGCAATCACTTGATTAGAAATCTCGCACATAATGCGGTTGAGATTCGCCTCTTGCTCATTATGCGTAGTAATACCTGCTTGAATATCAAATCCATCAACGCCCAAAAATACTTTGCTGAAACAATAGTTTGCTAAACTCGCATCTGCTTGTGGGCCAGAGAAAGACATTGCATTTTTGCGTAATTTCCCGCCTGTCATTAGCACTTCCACATTTTCTGCATCGGCTAATTCAGAAGCAATATCTAGCCCATTTGTCATTACCAGCACATTTTTCACTGCGGATTTTTTCAACGCCGCAGCAATTTCTCGCGTGGTCGTGCCTGAATCTAAAATAATAATATCATCGTCATTAATCAGTTTTAGCGCGGCTTCCGCAATCTTATTTTTTGCCCCTAAATTACGATGTCTTTTTTCGGCATTGCTTAATTCTGCGATCATTCCTTTATTCGGTACAGCACCACCGTGGGAACGCACAATATAGCCATTTTTTTCTAAAAAATTGAGATCTTGCCGAATAGTAACGGTAGAAACAGAAAAGGTTTCAGCCAAATCTTCCACACGGGCAGAAGAATTTTTATTGACTATTGCGACAATCTCCATTCGTCTTTCAATTGCACTTTTCATCTTTTCGTCCTTTAAGATGTGACATTAAAAATTATAGACCAAAATAAAGCAAAATGAAACAAAACGAAAACCAAGATATTGAAAAAGATTAACTTATCAGCACAAAATTTTATTTTACTTTCATTTTCTTATCTTTTTTTCATTCTTAAATATTTCTGCCTAATACTTCAATTTGGCTTAATGCCGTAAACGGTGATGGATCTTTCGCTTTCACAAAATGCGTTAATTGCAGATAGTCGCATTGCCGTTTGGCAAATTGGAAAAACTGGGGTTGCCCTGTTCTTGCTAAATTTAAGATTTCTTCTGAGCCATCAGAAAACTGTACGCTAACTTGTTGCCACCACGCATCGTGCGGAAAATCTGCGCGCAAAATGAGCACAAGTCCATCAACTTCTACGTTGCGTCCAAATTCAATTTTTAATTCTGCATTCGGATCTTGCGCGTTACTCCAAGAAGTGAAAGGGTAAGAACCGTGTGCATTGCTGTCAAAAACACCGTCAATCACATTGTATGGCGCAAAACGAATGTTGCTCGCCACAATGTTGCTACTGATACGAGGATAAACGCTCGTTTGCTGTGGTTGAAAATACGGATTAAAGGCAAGATTGCCATATCGCGCCACTTCGTAATCTCTGGCTACGCGTACCCATAGAAAATGAATGCCCCCTTGGAATGCCTTATCGCTGTTAAATAAACGTCTGTCATCGCCAAAGGGAATGCGGTATTCAAAGCGATTTTCAGTTAAATAAACAAGGCTGCTTTCAAGGCTGTCTTCTAAACGTAATTTTAAATAGCAAGGTGCATTATCTGTTTCAATACAAATGCGATCGCCTGTTTGATACTCACCTTTGTAGGTGAGCATTAAGAAATCAAACGCACTTTTACACAGTTTAATATTATCGTCTTTATCTAGAATGCTTAGCGTAATTTTTGTCATCATTCTTCCTCAAAAAAATCAGCCACCATAACAGTGGCTGATTCATCAGATTATTTTGCTTTTGCTGAAGCCTCAATCGCTTGGAATTCTTCAGGATTCCACGCCATTGGTTTTGGTTGTGTGCTGATCCAGTCGTAAAATGCTTTTTGCAATTCTTTTACTTTTTCTGGATATTTATCAGCCACATCTTGGCTTTCTGCTGGGTCAACTTTGTCGTGATAAAGATGAAGTTTGTTACTTCCGTCATTGTAGAAATATAACGCCCAATCTTGATCGCGAATTGCCCACGAGCTTTTCGAGAGTTTTTCTAAGTTTGGATTTTTCGGTGCATCATTGGTGTTATAGGTGATATATTTCCAATAATCCGCCCAGAACTTTTGGTTATCCTCACTATAATGTTTCGCACCTGGCCCCGCCCAATAGAGATATTTATGCGGTGAAACTTTTTCTTTGCCTTCTAACACTGGCAAAATATCACGTCCGTCCAGTTTTAAAGAAGCTGGCACTTTAATATTCGCTGCTTTCAGTGCTGTTGGCAGAATATCTACCGCAGAAATTAAGCTGTCATTTTTAGTATCCGCTGGAATGTGTCCCGGCCAAGAAACGATGAATGGCACTCGCACACCACCGTTATACATTTGTCCTTTAAAGCCACGATCCATTCCATTTAATGGCATTGGCGCTTCGTGAACCGAACCATTGTCGGATAAGAAGAAAATAATGGTGTTATCTAATTTGCCGTCAGCTTTTAATTTGTCGATGATTTTACCAATGCCCTCATCAGCCGCATTGATCGCCGCAAAATATTTATCGGCCTCCACATTCCCTGTATTGAAACGATCCATATATTTGGCAGGTGATGCTTCTTCCAATGGAATGTGTGGTACGCTATAAGCAAGATTTAAGAAAAACGGTTTATCGCCTGTTTTATCAATAAATTGCAGTGCTTCATTGGTTAAATTATGGGTTAAATAGCCCGGTGCTTCAATCGGTTTGTCATTACGCCATAGTGCTGGGGAATTCCACAATGCCGCCCCTGATACAAAATAGCTGTAAGAATAATCAAAACCACGATCTGTTGGGAAATAACCTTTATCTGGTACAGATGAGAAGTTATCGTGGTAATCACGGGTTTTTACATCATCAGGCTTAGTGATACGTCCAATTTTTCTGTCTTTATTCACTCGAGCATTATGGTATTTACCAATATTCGCCGTGGCATAGCCATTTTCTTGGAATAATGCTGGCAACAGCTTCACATCAAGTGGAATACCGTTGAAAGAATCATCATTACTATAAATACCAAATGACGCTGGATAACGTCCTGTCAAAATCCCTGCACGAGATGGGCCACAAACAGGGTGAGCAACGAACGCATTGGTCATTTTTACCCCTGTTGCGGCTAATTTAGACACATTCGGCATTGCACGCTGTGCGGCGTCAATCATTTTATCTAAATCACCTTGATAACGAGCAGCAACAGGGCGTTTGCTTAATTCGTTCTTGTCTAAGCTGTCAATGGCGAAATCAAGCTGGCCTGTGCCTAAATCGTCCATTACAATAACCAGCACGTTCGGTTTTTGAGGATCTTGGCTGTGTGCGTAAACAGGCTGAGCCGCAGCACCAACAACCAATGCGGATAATAAACACTGACTAAGTAACGAGCGTTTCATTATGATCTCCTTTGATTTTAGTTGATTATTTTCATAATATCTTCAGCCAACCCGCCACGCTGAATAATTTCCCGCATACGGTGCATCAAAGGTGCGGTTTGACGAAAGAAGAGTTGGTAAGAAGGACAAAGATAATTTTGTTTAAATTTTTCCCCTTTCAAATTCACAATACGATGCTTCGGACACCCGCCTTGACAAATCATTCTCACATCACATTTTTTCGCAGGCTTTAGTGAGCGTTTCTTTTTTCGCCTTTTGTTGCTTGGTTGAAAGTGCAATTTGATTGAGAGGCTGTTTATTAACATTACCTAAACGATAATCAGGATAAACATAATGATCGCAAGAATAAACATCTCCATTGGCTTCTACGATCATTGCGGTGCCACAAGTTTCCGTATGAATACAGCTGGTGGAAGGATAGCCCAACCATTGCCCAAGTAAGTTATCAAATTCACGCACGAAAATACGCCCCACATCTTGTCGAACCCATTCGGTAAACACGTCTAATAGGAAATGCCCGTAGCCATCGGCTGGTACAGAAAAGGGTGCCATTCGATAATTTTTCCCAGGACTATAATCACAACGTTGTAAGGAATAATTCGCCACTTCAACAATAGGAATAAACTGCATAAAAGTCGAGCCTAACTCTTTCAACGCTTGGTAAGTTTCCCGTCCTTTATCCCAGTTTTTATCATTAATTACAGTGAGCGTATTAAAATCCACTTCATATTCTTTTAATAGATCAATGGCTTTTTTCACTCGCTCAAATGTGGGCTGTCCATTGACAGAAATACGATAGCGGTCGTGAACCTCACTTAAACCATCCACAGAAATCCCTATAAGAAAATTATTTTCTTTGAAAAATTCTGCCCATTGACGATTAATCGCAATGCCATTGGTTTGAAAACCATTGGTAATCGTTTTGCCGTTAGCAAATTCTTGCTGAAATTGCACCGCTCTTTTAAAAAAAATCTAAACCGAGTAAGGTGGGTTCACCGCCTTGCCACGCGAAATCAACGTGATCGCCTGCGTGGGATTCAATGTAATTTTTGGTATATTGACGTAAAGTATCGTCAGACATTAGGCGAACGTTATGTGTTAGGACTTGCTCTTTTTCCAAATAAAAACAGTATTCACATTTGATATTGCAATGGAAACTACTTGGTTTTGCCATCATATGAAAATAAGCAGGTTGAGATTGACACATAAACAACTCCTAATGTGAAAGAAATGTTAGGTTAGGGAAACGATAATTCAATTTAACTAAAATTATCTGATAAGAGGGAAATTTCCTTTTCCCTCTTACATTGTGCATAAAAAGCAAAAACGAAATTAGCTATTCAATACTTCTGTAACATAAGCTCGGATTTCATCATCTTGGCAGTTATCGAAGAAGCATTGTTGGAAGCGTTCACCGCTCACTGCAGTTTTCACCAATTCTGGATCAATTGAACGCAAGGTGTCTAAATAGTCTTTCGCCACCGCCGTTTTCACTTGATTGAGAATGCCAGCATTGCGAACTTGAGGTTCACGACGTTCAACTGGATAGCCTTGACCACGCTCACCTTCAAAGGCTTTTTCAAACATATAACGCACGTTTAATTCTGCCCCCCAGCCAAATCCTTTGGCAAAGGCTAAAGATAATGCGTTACCATTGTTGATTTGTGCGAATAAGAACGCATCAGCAGGTTCTAAGCAGTAACCACACGCCACACCTGGGTGCAGGTTTAATGACATTAATGCACCTTGCCCTGTTCCACAACCTGTTACAACAAAATCAACGGCTTTTGAGTTTAATAAAATGCTCGCCATAATCCCTAAGTGGATATAAGTTAAGTGGTGATCTTGCTCGCTGTTCATTCCCACGTTATAAACGCTATGCCATTTCGGCTCAACCACGTTTTTTAACTCATTTAAGATAATTGGGTTTTTCGCCGCTTGGCTGTTTTCCATCATTAATGCAATTTTCATTTTTCTTTCCTTAATTCAATAATTAAAAGTTACCGTTATTCGGCTTGTAATTGATAAATTTCTGCTCCTGCAAGTAAGAAAGCACCCACACCGTAATCGATGTTGTCTTCTTCTTTCACTTCACGCGGATTGAAAGCAGGAAGCTGAATCCAGCCTAATTTGCCCTCAGAATTGACCGCACTTTCTAATGCAGCCCACGCTTTTTCAACCACTGGCAAATAAGTTGCACGATCTAAAATGCCTTGATTGATCCCCCAAGCTAATGCGTAGCAGAATAATGCCGTTGCACTGCTCTCTTTCGCAGGGAACGTTTGCGGATCAAGTAAGCTCGCTCGCCAGAAACCATCTTCGTGTTGGAATGGTAAAACGATTTCTGCAAGCTGACGATAAAGGGTTAAATAACGCTCACGTTCTGGATAGCCTTCGGGCATATCACGGAATAAGCGTGGAATCGCTGCAATCACCCAACCTACGCCACGTCCCCAAAAGACTTTTTCACCATTGGCTTCACGCAATTCACCGCCTTTGCCATCTGGAATATAACGATAATCACGGTAGAACAAGCCTGTTTCTTTATCTTGTAAATGATCAACAGAATCCCACCACGCTTGGTTTGCGTAATCACGATATTTGCTTTCGCCCGTTAAGGTGGAGAGAGTAAAGAACACTTGTGGTGCCATAAAGAGTGAATCACACCACCACCAATCTTCACGCCCCGGTTTTGGATTTGCCAGCATATCTTCTACAAAGTTGATGGTTGGCTCTAAGGCTTCTGGTTGATTAAATAACGGATACACATCAAGATAGGATTGTGCACAAACCAAATCATCGGCAAAGCGTAAATGTGGTCCTGTGCGGAAACCCGTGTGCAAGGTGTAATCTAATGCCCCATCTAAAAAGGTTTGTTCGCCTGTTACTTTCCACGCGTTGGACACGCTTGCCCAAAATACCGCGCGATCCCAGTCTGTGTCTTTAATAAAACGAATACGACCTGTGCGGCGTACAACAGTGCGAGTTTGATGTGCTGCCTGCCATTGATACACTTTTTTCATCAATGCAAGAGTTTGCTGTTGTTGAGGGTTCATAATTTTTCCTCTTTTATTTTAAGCCAGAATGCTTATAGTCCGTCTGTTTCGTCTTCATCATCTTGCGAAAGAGCGGCAAGATCTTGGCGTAAATCTTTGATTTGGCTAAATTCGCCATTGGCAAGACAATCCGTTAATTCACGCAAGGTGAATTCCTCACGTTCTAATGCCGCATTGACGATCATTGATAAATTTGTGCCAGCCACTACTTCGACATTAGGATCTTGCAATAAGAGATTGATTGCTCGATTACAAGGAGAACCGCCATAAAGATCCACTAAAAATAACACACCGTTCCCTGAGTTTACACGCTCTTTCGCCGCTAATAATTGGGCTTCTAGCTCATCAGTGGACATAGATTCTAAGAAATCAACAAATTCTAATTGCGGTTGTTCGCCAACAATAGCTTGTACAGCAGAACGCATACCCGAAGCAAAATTAATATGACCTGATACCACGATACCTAACATAAGCTGTCCTTGTTTTTCTTGTTATTGTGGAGGGAATGAGAGCTATCTCATTCCCTGATTTCGTTGATTACTCAACAGTGCATTAGATAATGCCGATTAAATGTCCAACCACACCGAAAGCAAGCATACTGAAGATCAATACTGGTGGTTTTGCCCAGAAACCTGTGCCTTTTACTAATTTAAACATTAGGAAAACTAAGGCTAATGGTAACAAGTTTGGCATAATCTTATCGAAAAGTGCGGTCTGTAATTCCACCACTTTTCCACCCATTTCTATGGTTGCCGTGGTTTTAAAGCGTATGAAGGTCGCACACAATGCCCCGATAACGAAAATACCCATAATGTTCGCCGCTTTAGCTAAACGCTCGGTAGAATCACTCATATTTACCATTGCAGCTGTACCGGCTTGTATCCCATAAACATCAAGCTGAAGTACACAAAGAAGTGTAAAATTTGATATAGGATAAAGAACACGAACGGCCCCGCAATCGAACCTTCAATTGCAATAGATGAACCTAATGCAAGGGTTAATGGCATAATGGTCATATGGTCGATACCATCACCGATACCCCCAGTTGGGCCCATACCAGCTACTTTCATTACGTTGATAGTAGATGGTTTTTCTTTATTTTCTTCCATCGCAATGGCTGTACCAAGCAAGAAAGTAAAGAGTTTTGGACTTGCATTGAAGAATTGTAGGTGGTTTTTCAATGATTTCGCTAAATCATATTTATTGTTACCGTGAATTTTCTTCAACGCTGGGATAATTGAATATGCCCAACCACCTGCTTGCATACGTTCAAAGTTGAAGTTTCCTTCCATAAACAAACCACGAATCGCACATTTCCAAAGATCACCTTTTGTAATCACTTTGCGAACGGTTTGATCTTGATACGCATCGATATCATCAACAAGATTTACTTGATTATTTACGTTTTTAGATTCCATCTTCGAACTCCTGTGCTTGTGATTGGTTGTTGTTATTGCTGTTACCTGAGAAGTAGAAATAAAGTACTGCGATTGAACCACCGATGATTGCAACAGCCATAATTGGTAGTTTTAAGTAAGTGGTTGCAACGAAACCGATGAAGAACACACCCGCAACTTGTTTTGACCACATAATTTTTAATAACATTGCAAAACCGATTGCTGGAACTAAACGCGCACCTAAGCCTAAACCTTCTAATAATGCTTTTGGTGAGTTATTGTTGATCCAATCTGCTGCGTGTTCACCGAAGTACACGGTAATAAAGGCTACGATTGCATACATTAATGAACGTAATGAAATCGTCGAAATCAATAAGAAATCAATACCATTTGGATTCGCTTGTTCTGCATACTCATCGGCTTTACCCATTGTGAATGAAGTTAATGCGAAGAAACCAATCACCAACATTTGCATTAATACTGCAATTGGCATACCTACACCCATTGCCACTTCCGCGCTTTGACCTGTCATTGCAGCGAAAGCCACTGCGGCGATAGTACCCATTGTTACATCTGGTGGCTGAGCCCCAGCATTAGGCACTAAACCTAACCAAGCTAATTCCAGTGTTGCACCTGTGATTAAGCCTAATTGCAAATCACCCATAATCAAGCCCACAACAGGCCCTGTGATTAACGGACGGTGGATATTTAATGCGACATCGTATTTATCGATACCACAGAAGAACGCCCAAACGGCGACTAATAATGCTTCAGTTAACATAAACGCTCCTTATTGAGTATTAAAGATATTGTTTAATATCGATTTCTTGTGCATCTGGCGTATTTTGGATTGTGCAAGTTACTCCTGCATTCAACATACGACGGAACGCGTCAAGATCCTTTTCATCAACAGAAACCGTTTTAGTCAATTGTTTTTTTCCTTCATGGAAGTGCATATTACCAATATTGCAATGTTTAATAGGCACTCCACCTTCAACTAAGCGTGCGACATCTGTTGGGTTATTACATAAAATAAAGATTTTTTGCTGTGGCGATGCTTTATGAATCACATCAATCGTTTTCTGAATTGTAAAGAAACGTACCGCATATTCACCACCCGCTGAAGCTTTCATTCCTGCTTGCATAAATGCCGCATTTGGACCTTCTGCCGCTTCATCGTTTGCCACTAAAATCAAATTGGCTTCGGAGTGTTTACCCCAAGTAATACGGATTTGTCCGTGTAATAAACGCTCGTCAATTCGTGTCCATACAATATTAGGTGCTGACATAAAAATCTCCTTAATTATGAATTAAATGGGTGAATAATAACGCCTTGAACCACACGATTTACTTCACCTGTCGGACAAGGGTTGTCAGTGGTGATACCACGACTGAATGAACTATAGAATGAATTAATTGTGCAAACACAATATACGGGAACAACAAGGCATAATCTGGCGCATTGCTAAAGCCTTCCACTTCAATCACATCCTTGCCTTCCACGCCCGCTTGCGCAGTTAAACACACAACACGACTTGCGATATTATCGCGGCGTAATTCATTATATAAATCAAGATCATATAAACGGGTATAAGGTTGATTTGATAAAAATTCCACCACTACCGTTTTAGGATTTACAATAGATTTTGGTCCGTGGCGGAAACCTAACGGTGAATCATAGGTTGCCACAATGCGTCCTGCGGTTAATTCCAAAATTTTCAATGCAGATTCTTGTGCCAAACCTTGCAAGCCACCGCTACCTAAATAGATAATGCGTTCCATATCTACCTGAGAGAGTTGACGTGCATAATCCACATAGCGTGGGAGCAATTTTTCTGTGGCATCGCAAATAAATTGTAGCTGTTCAACCACTGAGCCTTTTGGCAATAAGAACACGGAAAGTGCTGATAACATCATTGAGCTAAAACTTGATGTCATTGCGAAACCGCCGTCATTGGTTTGTGGAGGCATTAATAAGGCTAAAGTGCGGTCATTTTTTTGTGTGCATTTTGATATACAACGCCCCTTGCTCATTACAAGTAATGAATAAGTGATAACAGTTAGTTAAACACTGATTGGCTAATTCCACTGCTGCCACACTTTCAGGACTATTACCTGAACGTGCGAAAGAAATTAATAAGGTTGGCACGTCTCGTGAAAAATATTGGTAAGGGTTAGACACAATATCTGTTGTGGCAATAGATTCCACACGTTTATCCGTTAAGGTTAAAACGAAAGGCTGTAAGGAATGCCCCACAAAAGCGGAAGTTCCTGCGCCAGTGAAAATCACACGTCCATTTGCTGCATTCATCACAGGTGCGATGAAATCTAAGATTTGCTGACGCTGTGTATCTACCGTATGCAACGCTTGTAGCCAAGCTTGAGGCTGATGTTCAATTTCTTTTGCGGTCATAATGGCTTTACCTGCCACTAATTCGCTTTCTGAAAACCCTAAATAATTTGTCATCTTATCTATCCCCAATTATTTATTGAAAAAACTTGCTAAGGCGTATTGGCGAACCGCCGCACGCACTTTATCTAACACTATGTCTTTACCACGAGGGGCTAATGTACCTGCACGCACGGCGGCATATTGTTCTGGTAAATACTGGCTTAACAATGGTAATGGAATATCTACGTTCTCAAAATTAGCAAATAATTTTTCCACTGCCGCTGCAATTTCAGGATTAGTCCAGTAATAACGGATACGATCACTAAAGCTAAAACTTCTTGCAAAACGTTGCTCTAACTCGGTACCGTGATAGTATTTTTGCCAGTTTTCTGGGTGTGCTAACATTTGCTCTTCAAGCACAGCGAGTAAGTTGGAGCGCTGTTCTGCCGGGAATAAATAGTCTTCCATTGCACATAACGCATATAAGCCTTCACGCAATGCAAATGTTAATGCTGGCCCAACTTTTAAAATCGCGAAGTGATTTTTTACTAAGGCTTTGTAAGCTTCTTCTGTTTGATAATCAGTAGAATGCGCTTCAAACACTAAATTTTCATAATCATTGACCACTTGGCTTAAGGCTTGCGCTTTCTCAGGAATAAAATCAATCACTTTTGTATGATCAAACTCTACCCCTGGCTGCACCACCAAACCAATTACGCGTGGCCAAATATGCTCTAACCCAACGCGTGCAAAGGCTTGTTGGTGGGCATTGATAGTGGCTTTCGCAGCACTTGGTGAAGTAACTTCTAGTTCAGCGATTTCTTCTGCTTCACCACCTGGTACAGGAACTTCTGTGCCAACAATGTAAACAATACGATCCGACAAACCATTTTTTGACGCAGTTTGTTCGGCAACCACAGCTAAACGAGCCGCACGTTCTGCCACAATTTCATCAGACAAAGGCACAGGATCGCCTTTGCAAGACATACTGCAATCTAAATGAATTTTTTCAAAACCTGCTGCGACATAAGCTTCAATAAGTTTCTCAGCATTTGCCATTGCTTCATCAGCTGTTAATCCTTGCCAACGATTAGGCCCTAAATGGTCGCCACCTAAAATTAGTTGATCACGCGGAAATCCTACTTCATCTGCTAATTTTTCAACAAAGTGGCGAAAATCCAATGGCGTCATTCCTGTATAACCACCAAATTGATCCACTTGGTTAGAGGTTGCTTCAATAAGTAATGGCGTTTGATCTTGTTTTGCCTGCAACAATGACGCTTCTAATACAAGCGGATGAGCAGAACAAACCGAATAAATTCCGGTTGCCTCGCCCGCTTTATGTCGTTGAATTAGGTTTAGCAAAATACTCATTTTTATTTACTTCCTTTTCGGTATACTAAATTTCATTTTCGTCATTATGAAAGAAATTTCACTTTCATATTGTTTTATGCTGATTATAACGAAAGAAATCAAAACAAAAAAATACCAAAATCAAAATCTGTGATCTAATTCACAAAATAAAATATTTTTTCTAAAACGACGTTTTAAAATATGGAGATTAGGATTTTTTTATGAAAAAATAACCGCACTTTGTTTAATTAAGAAGTAGCGCGAAGTGCAACTAAGTCAAAGATAAGGAGTAATCAGATGAGTATTTCACGTCGTAATTTTATTAAAGGTGTTGCGACAACCGGTGCGGCAGCAGCGCTGTCAACCACTGCGGTGAATGCAGTCGCCAATAATAATGCTAAAGATTCAGCCAAAAAATCAAACAATCCACCACTGAACCTATTAATCGTATTCCCAGATGAAATGCGTGCAATGGCGCAAGGGTTTAAACATCAAGATCCTGCCATCACCCCACATTTAGATGCTTTTGCGAAAACTGCTAAAGTGATGGATCAAATGGCATCAAACTATCCGCTTTGTTCACCATTCCGCGGTATGTTTATGACAGGTAAATATCCGCTACACAACGGGGTAACAGGTAATACCCACGACTACGGTGGTAAAGTGGGGATTGAACTTTCACCTTATGCGAAATGTTGGTCTGATGTATTAAAAGATGAAGGCTATTCATTAGGTTACATTGGTAAATGGCATTTGGACGTGCCGCAAGAGCCGTACATTAAGAGCTACAACAACCCAATGGAAGGACGCTATTGGAATGATTGGACACCACCAGATCGCCGCCACGGTTTTGATTTCTGGTATTCTTATGGTACTTATGATCTTCATTTAAAACCAATGTATTGGGGCAATGACACGCCGCGTGAATACCCTGAATATGTTGATCAATGGGGGCCTGAACACGAGGCAGATATGGCGATTAAATATCTTCGTAATGAAGAAAACAAATATCGCGATCCAAGCAAGCCATTTGCCTTAGTGGTTTCAATGAATCCTCCTCATTCGCCTTACGATCAAGTGCCACAAAAATACCTTGATATGTATCCACAAAGTTCAAAAGAACTTAACACTCGCCCAAATGTAGATTGGGATAAAAAATATCAAGAAGGCTATGGCCCACAATATTTCAAAGAATATTTAGCAATGGTCAGTGGGGTTGATGAACAATTTGGGCGCATTCTAGCCGAGCTAGATAAACAAGGCTTGGCAGACAACACCCTAGTAGTGTTCTTCTCTGACCATGGTTGTTGTATGGGATCGCACGGTGCACCGACCAAAAATAATATTTATGAAGAATCAATGCGTGTGCCAATGATGTTCCGCTTACCGGGTAAAATCCCTGCTGGGGTAAACGAAAGTCTAATGTCAGCACCAGATATTTATCCAACGATCTTAGATTTACTTGGTTTTAAAGACAGCATTCCAGATAGCGTAGAAGGGGTAAGTTTAGCCGAGCAAGTGCTATACGATAAAGGTATTAGCCCAACCTCTCAGCTTTACCTCTTTGTGCCTTATGGTCAGCCTTCTTTCGGCAGACGTGGCGTGCGCACAAAAACTCACACATTAGAAGTTGATCGTCAAGATGGCGAACCATTGAAATATAAACTCTTTGATAATGTGGCAGATCCATACCAAATGAAGAATATTGCAGATAGCAATCCTGAATTGGTACAAAAACTAATCAAAGAAGAATTATTACCTTGGTTAGAAAAAACCGGTGATTCTTGGCGTCCAGTGGAATTCATTACTGGCCCAACGAAAAAAATGAGAAAACAACTGGAAAGCTGCTCTGCGCCAAAAGCCTAGCAGCCTAGCCCGCATTGCACTTGCAGTGCGGGAAAATCGGAGCGGATAAATGCCAACGCAACCTCAAATTCGTTTTACTGAACGACCTTATTTAGCTCACGAACATCCTCGTTTACGGGATTATTGGCGGGCATTTAAGGAAAGATTGCAGCGTTCACTCAAACGAAAAGCCTTGTTTGGCAATACTGATCCTCTTATTGATAAACAGCTCAAACAGGCATTTACAAAGGATTCCACCTTTTCGCAAGAAAAGTTTGAATTATTGGTGAGTTATTTTATCCGCTCCTTTCTTCATTACGCCAATGATTGCTATGCTCGTGCCGATTACCACGGCTATCCCTCAGAACAAGGCATGGTTTCCGATTCCATTGAAGGAGCCGCACGCAACTATCCTTTGTTGGCAGCCTATTTACATTATCAGTCTAATACCAATTCCCCCCTTGTTAAGCAAGTTCAACAGGCCTTATCCGCAGGCTTTCTCAATGCCACTGATCCCTGCCATTCAGGCTACTGGGGAGAATTAAAAAGTTTTCAGCAAACAATCTGCGAAAGTGCGGATTTTGCTTTGGCTTTGTGGTTAAGCAAAGAACACATTTGGGTACATTACAACGCCCAGCAAAAACAGCAAATCATTGATTGGTTACGCCAAATTAACCAAGTGCAAACCGTGGACAACAACTGGCATTTGTTTATTTTATAGTGCAATTTGTGGTAAAAGATCTTACCGGCATTGATGAAATCAACCACGAACGCTATCAACGGATTAAAGAATTTTATGTGGGTAATGGCTGGTTTCGTGATGGCGAGAAAGGCAATTTCGATTATTACAACTCTTGGGGCTTTCATTATGGGTTATTTTGGCTCGACCAAATTTCCCCCAATTTTGACCGCACTTTCATTCAACAAAGTGCGGTGGAATTTTGTCAAGATTTTCACTATTTATTTGCGCCACAAGGTTTTGCTTTTTTCGGGCGCAGCCTGCCCTACCGTTTCGCCGCACCTACTGCTTTAATTAGCACAATGATCCAGCAAGGCAAAACGGACGGACGTGGCAAACGGATTTTCTCCACCCTCACGCACTTTTTTATCCATCATCAAGCCATTCAACAAGGCAATGTTACGCAAGGCTTATTCCAAGCGGATAGACGGTTGATTGATCCTTACAGCGGTGCAGCGAGCGGGCTTTGGTCGTTACGACCGCTGATTTTACTCCTTTATGGCAGCCAACAGATTGATTTCTGGCAAACGGAAGAACAGCCCCTTGCCATCGAACAGCAAGACTACGACATCAGCATACCAGCGATTAATTTAAGAATCATTGGCACACAAGCAACACAAGAAATTGTGGCGTTATTCCAACATCAACAATACCCCAACGCCCCATTCAGCCAAGCGTGCCTGCAACGACAAAATATATTAAAACGAGGCTTAGAATGGCTTTGTGGACGCTCAACTAGGGAAAAAAATAATCTATTGCGCAAAGGGGTTATCTCATTTTCATCGAAACTCTCTCTTTATCTTGCTGATAAAGAGAAAAATTAATTGAAAATCTACCGCACTTTCAAACTTAAGTTGGCAATACCATATTGAAAAATAAGGTGTTTTTATGCCTATTTGCGAAAAAATAAGGCGTTATTCCACGCCTTATTTTTAGTAAATATATGTTATTCCGCCACAGGATAATGCTGATAGCCCAGCTGTTTCGACACATTACGTCCCGCTTGGTGAAGCAAGTCCACAAGGTGAGTGAGGTTTTCTTTTTCAAAACGCACTAATGGCAATGAAATCGAAATGGCGGCAATGCAATGTCCAAAGCGGTCGTAAATCGGTGCGGCGACACAATGTAGTCCGACCTCTTGTTCTTCTTTATCTTCAGCATAATGCTGTTCACGCACCAATGCTAATTCTTGCTTGAGTTCTTCGATATTTTTAAGCGTGTTCGCCGTGTGCGGGATAAATTCCACCTCTTTCAACAAGGTTTCCACTTCGTCATCAGTATGTGCGGAAAGTAACACTTTCCCAATCGCCGTACTGTACGAAGGATTTCGCCGCCCCACTCGGGAATACATTCTTAAATTGTAAGTGGAATCAATTTTATGTAAATACACAATCTCGTTGCCATCAAGCGTGCCTAAATGCAGGGTTTCGCCTGTTTGTTTTGAAATTTCTTCCATTTCTTTATTTGCCAACTCAATCAAATCCACATATTCCAATGCCCTTGCACTGAGTTCAAATAATTTTAAGGTTAAGCGATATTTATCCGTTTCACCTTCTTGAGCCACAATCCCTAGGCCTTTCATCGTTTGCAAAAAACGATAGATCGTGCTTTTCGACATCATTAAACGCTGAGCAAGATCCGTTACACCAATTTCCTTTTGTTCACTTAACGCATCAACAATACCGAATACTTTCAATACTGATGATACGACATCGGGTTGAGTATCTTTTTCCATAGTGCCTCTAAATATCATAAAAGAATTGCCTGTGCATATTAACACAAGCAATATTTTTGAAAAGCAGAAAAAATAAAATCGTATTTCATTTTTATTGAATAAAAGCATTAATAAATTTATAATTGGCTTTATTTCACTCACTTTATTATTAAGGGGGGAAAAAGTGAAAAAAAATTGCAATTATTGGCGAATGTATGATTGAGCTGAACGGTGAGCCATTTGGCAATATGTGGCAAACTTACGGCGGGGACACGCTTAATACCGCTACCTATCTTGCCCGAGTAAGTAATCCACAAGATATTGATGTGCATTATATTACCGCAATGGGGGCGGACAAACTCAGCCAGCAGATGATTCAACATTGGCAACAAGATCACATCAATACCGACAACGTGCTGATTGATCCCCACCGCCAAGCGGGGCTTTATCTCATTCAACTTGATAAATTTGGCGAACGCACCTTCCTTTACTGGCGTTCCGAATCTGCCGCTCGTTATCTTCTTCAACACCCTGACTATTCCCAAGTACAACAGCAACTCAGCGAAATGGATATGATTTATTTGAGCGGAATTTCCCTCGCCATCTTGCCAGATGCCGATCGCTACGCTTTAATCGCCCAGCTAAAACAACTTGCCAGCCAAGGGGTGAAAATTGCCTTTGACAGCAATTACCGCCCGAAACTTTGGGAATCCGTGGAAAAAACGCAAGAAATTTACACCGCACTTTTGCCTTTCATCGATCTAGCACTGGTTACGTTTGACGATGAACAAGCCTTATGGGGCGACAGCGAAACCGCTCAATCCGTGCAACGTTTGAAAGATTTTGGGGTTAAAAATATTGTCCTCAAGCAAGGCAAAGACGGGGCATTATTCTGCGATGCACAAGGTAACGAACAGCACATCGCCACCACGCCGATCACTAATGTTGTAGATACCACTTCCGCTGGCGATGCCTTCAATGCTGGCTTTTTAAACGGTTATTTACGAGAAAAATCGCCACAGCAATGCTGTCAGCAAGGCAACCAAGTGGCTGGGCTCGTCATTCAGCACAAAGGGGCGATTATTGACAAAAACGCCACCGCTCACCTCATTCATCAATTTAATTAAGGAAAAACTATGAATACCGCACAAATTATTGAAAAACTTCGTGAATTTAAAGTGATCCCCGTGATCGCTCTAGACAACGCACAAGACATTCTTCCCCTCGCCGAAACCCTCGCCAAGAACGGTTTGCCCGTGGTGGAAATTACATTCCGCTCGGCAGCGGCAGAAGAAGCCATTCGCTTAATCCGCCAACACAACCCGAATATTCTTATCGCTGCGGGAACCGTGCTAACCAGCGAGCAAGTGGTGCAAGCGAAAAACGCAGGGGCAGATTGCATTGTTACTCCAGGCTTCAACCCAAAAATTGTGAAGCTATGCCAAGAATTGAATATCCCCGTAATGCCGGGCGTAAACAACCCGATGTCCATTGAAGCGGCGTTAGAGTTGGGTATCACGGCAGTGAAATTTTTCCCTGCGGAAGCCTCTGGCGGTGTGAAAATGATCAAAGCCCTACTCGGCCCTTACGCCCAGCTTCAAATTATGCCAACGGGCGGAATCAGCGTAAACAACATTAAAGACTATCTCGCCATTCCAAACGTGGTAGCTTGCGGCGGTTCTTGGTTCGTAGAAAAATCCCTTATCAACAGCCATAACTGGGAAGAAATCGGCCGTTTAGTGCGTGAAGCTGTTGCAATTACCAACGCCTAACTCGTCTAACAACGGAACAACGCCTTGAAATAAAAGTGCGGTGGAAAATTTTGAAAAATTCCACCGCACTTTTTTCTTATAATTCAAAACATCAATAAGGCACTTTCCCCGCTTTTTCAATTAATGATTTAAGATACGGAATATCATCGTGGCTTAGCATATCGATCAGGCCTTCGCTTAGCCATTGAATGATTTCACTTTCTGTATCGTAACCATATTTTTGGTTGTACATTTCTAACACGGGGATTTCTTTGGATTCATGCAGATACATTCTCACTGACAGCCCTGCTTTTTTGTAGGCAATTAAATCTTCTTTGCCAACATAGTGGTATTCCACGCAAACACTGCTGGCGTTTGATCCCAACACCGCACTGAGCTGATCGTTATAGCGTGCGAGGGTAACCACTTGTAGGCGTAGGCTCGGTAGCAGAGCTTTGACTTTATTAATTAAAACGTGATCAAAGCCTAATAGCAAAATTTGATCTACCGTGTTGGTTCGTTGCAAAATCTCTGCCAGCACTTCGGCAAAACGCTGATGATTACGGCGTTGTTTGGCTTCTACAATCAAGCCGACATTATTTTCTAATGCCCATTTCAACACGGTTTCTAATTCCACAATGTGAGTACCTTTGAATTCAGGTGAGAACTTTTCACCAAAATCATAGCGTTGTAGTTCAGCAAGAGTCATTTGTTCCACATAACCTTCACCATTAGAAACGCGTTCGATCGAAAAATCGTGGATAACCACCATTTTTTCATCTTTTGTCATTGCAATATCAAGTTCAATGCTATGTGTTCCAGCCTCTAATGCGCCGATAAAAGCGGGCATTGTGTTTTCTGGATACTTAGCACTGTAACCGCGATGGCTGTTCGCCAAAATCAAGCCTTTCTCTGTAACGTTAAATTCAAATGCCATTTTTAACCTCTCTTTTAATTCATTTTAAAAACTAAATTCATTTTAGAGATAATAGAAACATAGCGCAAATACTATCGCAAATAACAGGGATAAATATCTAATTTTCGTGATCGAACTCACAAAAACAAACTTAAATGAGTTTATTTTTTAAATTGTAATTGATCGCGCTTTATCTTCTAGTTTAGAGTATCCACAAAATTATCATCGAGGAGGAATCGATTATGGCAAAACTAGAATTACGCAATATCACCAAAAAATTTGGTGATTTCTATGCAGCAAATAATATTTCGTTTAGTGCTGAAGAAGGGGAATTTGTTACCTTGCTCGGCCCGAGTGGTTGCGGAAAAACCTCGTTACTAAAATTGATTGCAGGCTTTCATCGTGCTGATGAAGGAGAGATTGTGATTGGCGATCGCCCCGTGAATAACATTCCACCAGAAAAGCGTAACACAGCGATGTGTTTTCAGTCCTATGCCCTTTTTCCGCATTTGAACGTTTCGCACAATATTTGCTACGGCTTGAAACAGAAAAATGTGCCGATTGATGAACAAATCGCCCGTTTAAATGTGGCATTGAAGCAAATGGATTTGGAAACACAAAAGTTGAAACTGCCCTCTGAGCTTTCAGGCGGTCAGCAACAGCGTGTGGCATTAGCAAGGGCAATGGTAACCCGTCCTGATGTAATTTTATTTGATGAGCCATTATCAAACCTTGATGCCAAATTGCGGGAAAGTGTACGTTTTGAAATTAAGCAACTTTCTCATCAATACAATCTTACCAGTATTTATGTTACCCACGATCAAGCGGAAGCCTTATCAATGTCAGATAAGATCATCGTGCTAAACAAGGGTTCAATTGAGCAAGTAGGTACACCGCAAGAAATTTATTACCAACCAAAAAATCGCTTTATTGCCGATTTTATTGGCGTGGCAAACATTACTAAAGCGAACGTTAAACATTGGCAAGATGATCTCTATCAAGTGGATTCCCTTTGGGGCAAATTTATTGTGCAATCCGCCCATAAGCCTGTGGCTGAGAATATTTATATTTGTTTCCGCCCTGAAGATGCAATCCCTTGTGAGCCAAATAGCAACGTGGAAAATAAATTTAGCGTCAAAGTGCTACAAACCGCCTTTATGGGCAATATGACTGAAGTGCAAGGCTTGGTAACTTCAGGTTTGCCAAATGAGAAAGTGCGGTTGCAATTAACCAAATTTTCGCCGTTGTTAAATCAATCAGAAGAATTATTTTTCACCCTCGCGCGTGATGCCATTCGTTTCTTGGAGGCAGTATGAAATCGGTAAAACAAGATCTCAAGGCTTGGCTACTGTTAAGCACAGGGCTTGGCACGATTTTATTATTAATGGGTTCAACCTTTTATTTGGTGGTGGCACAAAGTTTCGGCTTGCAAAATATGTATGGCGAACCTTCCCATTTCACCTTGGATTATTGGCAAGAAGTGCTTAGCAATCCTATCTTTCATAAGTCTTTTTGGTATTCGGTACGCGTTTCCTTTCTTGGCGCGGTATTTTCCATTTTAGTGGCTTACCCTATTGCGCTGTGGTTGCGTAATCCAATTAAAGGCGAAGAATTTATTGTTACCTTTTTCCGTATGCCGATGCTTGTGCCGGGCTTGGTAGCCGCCTTTTTGTTTATGAATATGATTTCCTACCACGGTATTTTAAACGAAACACTGGTTTGGCTCGGCATTTGGCAAGAACCAAAATCCCTACAAAATGATAGCTTCGGCTGGGGCATTGTGATTTTGCAAATGTGGAAAAATATTCCTTTCGCCTTAATTCTTGTTGGCGGTGCGGTGAATTCACTGAAAAGCGATCTCTTTGATGCGGCGTCAAATCTGGGTTCAAACAGTTGGCAGCGTTTTATTTATGTGATTTTTCCACTCACACTTGGCGCAGTGCAAGTTTCCTTTATTTTGATTTTTATCGGTGCATTAGGGGATTTCGCCTTTTACAGCATTGCGGGTCCGCGTGATACCTACTCTCTCGCTCGCTTTATGCAAATGAGTGCTTATGAGTTTGAAGAATGGAATCAAAGTGCGGTGTTGGCAATGGTGATAATGCTGACTTCTGCCCTAGCCTCCATTCTCATCACCTTAATTATTCGTCCATTATCTGTTAAACGAGGAGCGGTAAAATGAACAGAATCCAAAGTAACAACACCCGTTTAATTAACCGCATTGTGCTGATCTTTTTTGTGGTGGTGAATTTTGTTTGGTTGGTGTTGCCTTTCTTAATGGCTGGGCTGTGGTCGCTGGTTGATCCGCAACACCCTTGGAGCTATCCCGATATTTTCCCGCCTGTGCTGTCTTTTGAGCGTTGGCATTATGTGTGGGAAAACACCGCCCTGAAAGAAGCAATGTTGAATAGCTATACCATTGCGCCGATTGTTTCTTTAATCGCCATCACGCTTGCCTTGCCAACAGCTTATGCCTTTGGACGAATGGAGTTTCGTGGTAAAAAAATTGCCGAACTCATCACCTTAATTCCGTTGGTGATCCCAGGAATGATCATTGCGCTATTCTTTAGTGCGGTGTTAATTCAGCTCAACATTAGCAATCCAATGATCGGCATTATTATCGGGCATACAGTAATGACATTACCTTACGCGATTCGCATTTTATCTTCAGGATTTTCTTCTGTTCCACAAGATTTGATTGATGCAAGTCGCGATCTTGGTGCGTCAAAATTCACCACCTTTAAAGATGTTTATCTACCTATGCTAAAACCCGCATTTTTGGCGTCAATTATTTTCTGTTTAGTGAAAAGTATCGAAGAATTTAGTATTTCTTTTGTCATCGGTTCACCAGATTTTATCACCGTGCCAACCATACTTTATTCTTTCTTGGGCTACTCTTTCATTCGCCCAAATGCCGCCGTGGTATCGATCATCTTACTAATTCCAAACGTTATCTTGCTGTTAATTATCGAGCGTTTATTGAAAGGTAACTATTTATCACAATCCACAGGCAAAGCCTGATTTCCACCAGAGGAGAAACAATGATGAAAACTCGTCTTATCAAAACCGCATTAATCAGTTTAGGGCTAACCACCGCCCTGTCCGTTTCGGCTTCCCAAGATCTCAGCCAAAAAAGCTGGGAAGAGATTGTGGCGCAAGCTAAACAAGAAGGCTCGGTAACCTTTAGCGTGTGGTATTTACAACCGCAATTCCGTCTTTTTGTCAAAGATTTTGAAAAAACCTATGGCATCAAAGTGAAAATTCCTGAAGGCACTTTAGACGGTAATATGAATAAGCTGATCGCTGAAAAATCCCTTAGTAAAGGGAAAATGGACGTGATCGCCATCGCAGCCGACAATTATCCTATCGTGCAGAAAAATGATGTGTTACGAAATCTCAACAGCTTGCCTAATTTCGCTCAAGCCAACCACGCTTTGCAAGGAGTGAAATTTGGCAATCAAGCAATGGGCTTTTGGGGCAATCAAACAGGCTTTGCCTATGATCCATTACGGGTTTCAGAAGATCAGTTACCACAAAGCTGGCAAGAAACCGTGAACTATATTCAAACTCACCCGAAAAAATTTGGTTATGCCGATCCAAATGGCGGTGCTTCAGGGAAAGCCTTTATTTTCCAAGCCTTGCTCAACATCAGTGGTAGTTATGATTATCAAAACACGCCTTTTGACGCAGCTCAAACCGAAAAATGGCAAAGCACTTGGGATTGGTTCAATAAAAATAAACAAAATATGGTACGCACCGCCTCGAACGCGGACAGCTTAACACGCTTAAATGATGGCGAATTAGATATTGTTTCCGCTTGGCAAGATCACTTGTTCAGCTTGCAAAAACAAGGTGCGGTAACACCAAGATTGAAATTCTATGTGCCAAAATTTGGTATGCCGGGCGGTGGTAATGTGGTGGTTGTCGCACAAAATGCTCCACACCCTGCAGCAAGTTTAGTGTTTACCAACTGGCTAGTTTCACCTGAAACGCAACAAAAATTAGCCGACCATTTTGGTACCCGCCCATTAAATGCCGAAGTGGGCGAAAGCGGATATTCCATTCTTCCCACTAGATTGGAGCAAAGCCGCCATTGCTGATTTCACCAAAGAAGTGATCGCTAAATAATATTATTGATGAGTTAAGGTTATGCCTTAACTCATTTTTTCTCTCTTTTTTTGATTATTGTTGCAACAAAATCCATTTAGATTTAACGTTGTTATTGCAAAAGTGCGGTTAAAAATTTTGCAATTTTTTTATGGCATTTAGTGCTGCAAATAATGCCCCTTCCTTTCTCTCAATATTGGAGGACATTCTATGAAAAAACTCACCTTAAGCCTTAATTTAGTTAGCTTACTTAGCTGCTCGCTGTTTTATCCAACCAATCTTAATGCTGCGCCTAATGTGCCAGACAATCACCAAGCACAAGCGCTGCAATTAGAAAAAATTGTGATTTTCAGCCGACACGGAATTCGCACGCCCTTAGTTGGTAAAGAGAGCATTTTATCCCAAGCTACCCCTTATCAATGGGTAAAATGGCAGGATAAAACGGGCTATCTCACTGCCAAAGGCGCAAGATTAGAAAAATTATTCGCGGCGTACTGGTCTGAATGGTTGCAACAAACGGGAATTCTTTCCTCACAATGCCCGAAAGATGATGTCTTTATTTACACCAACGCTCGTCCACGCACCATTGATACTGGCGTAAGTTTCGCGAAAGGGGCTTATTCACATTGTGCAATAAGAGTCAATTATCTAGGCGAATATAACACGATGGATAACACTTTTAATCCCGTGATTCGCAGCAAAGTAGATAAAGCCTTTGAACAAAAAGCACGCAAAGCGGTAGATGAATTAGTGGGCGAAGGTGGGTTTGCACAACTCAACAAACATCTACAAAGTAATTTCAACGCCCTCGCGACAGCCTTAAATCAAGAACAATCGCCATTATGCCAAGAAAAACAATTGTGTAATTTAGACCAAGAAGCCAATACGCTCACTTTCACCCAAGGTAAATACCCTAAAACCACAGGTGCATTACGCGATGGCACAGGTGCAGCAGATAGCTTCTTACTGCAATATTACGAAGGCTTCCCACCTAAAGAAGTCGCTTGGGGACGCATTGATAATCAAGAAAGCTGGAAAAAAAAATTGTTGATATAAAAAAGAGCGTTACAACCAATTATTATTCGGCACGCAAGTAATGGCAAAAGAAGCCGCAACGCCATTGCTCACCTTTATTCAAAACAGCTTCAAAGATTATGGTTATCGGCACCCTTACATTGAAAAAGCCCGTAATGCCAAAGTGGTATTATTAGTCGGGCACGATTCCAATGTTGGCTCGCTCTTACCATTATTGAAAGTGAAACCTTATCATCTGCCCGATCAGCTAGAAACCACGCCAATTAGTGGTAAAGTGGCATTTGAGAAATGGGTGAACGCAAAAGGCGAAGCCTTTATGAAAGTGGAATATGTTTATCAAACCATTGATCAATTACGCAACGGCACAAAACTTTCTTTAACAAATCCGCCAAATCGTATAACCTTACAGCTAGAAGGTTGCCCAACCAACGCGCAAGGTTTATGCAAAATGGATGATTTTTACCAAGCCGTTGAAAACGCCTTAAAATAATACCGTACTTTAGTTGTGCGAGTTAAAGTAACATTGAGTGATAAGCCTCTCTGATCGCAAAGTGAGGCTTTTATTTCATAAAGACAACAAAATGAAAAAAGAAAATTCCGTATTTAATTTAAAATCCAGCGAAAAATTGTTATTACGCCTCATACGTCAATATTCCCCTTCACGCAAGGAATTAAGTGTTTTGTCGGGCTTAACGGCAGGGGCAGTAACGCAATATTGCCGCAAGCTGCTGTTTCTCGGGCTGATTAAAGAAACGGAGAAAATGGTAAAAAAACGGGGAACGCCTTCTTTTCATTTAACTTTAAATCCCAATGCTTGTTGCTCGATTGGTATCACCTTTTCAGATAACTCATTTCAGCTCGCAATCGTGGATTTTATTGGCAATAAAATTGCCAATGAACGCTATGTTTACCACAATAGCGTGCAATTTGATGAATTATGCCAACAAATTCGCACCGCACTTCAGCAACTTTTAGACAAAAAATTTCTCGCTGAAGCAAAA
>NZ_PQVI01000025.1:3537-16248 GCF_002921145.1 Avibacterium endocarditidis | reverse complement strand
GGATGATCCTCTATTATTTAGTCATCATTAAATTAAAATAAACGTTGATTTAGTTATTAAAACTAAAACCTAAAACACCGTCTAAGTGTGTTTCTGATCTTAAACGTCTTTATAAAACAAAACTTTATAAATTAATGTCAGTTAAATAGCCTAAAAAGGAAATAACCTTTGTTCTATCACTTAAAGAAAGGCTAGAACCCATTCAGATTTCTTATTTAACCTAAACTTTAAGTGGTTATATTATCGACCTGATAAAAAAGAAAATCAAACGATTTTTAGCCCATTAGCTTATAATTTAAACAATTAAACCGTTTTAGCCCTATTTTTCCGTAGCAAAAACCACATTTAGATGAACGTTTTTTAAACAGATTTTTCATTGTTTTACTCCCTATCTCACTCAATTTACGGCAAATTGTCCCTGTGTGTTTTTGGTAGAATATGCTAAAATTTCCTTCATTTGATCGATTATGGGCCAAAAATTAAGAGTTGATTATGCTACCTTCATTAACTGATATTCCACAATTATCCCCTTTAGTTTCAGATTATCTCAATGAATTAAAACGCCAACATTTTACGGGCGACATTGCTTCAAGCTATGCGGATCGCTTAAGTCTTGCAACGGATAACAGTGTTTATCAGCAACTGCCACAAGCCATTTTATTCCCTAAGAATACGGCAGATGTGGTGCGCCTCACTAAATTAGCTCAAAAAGAAAAATACCTTTCGCTCACCTTTACCCCACGCGGCGGCGGTACAGGCACCAATGGGCAAGCCTTAAATAATAATATTATTGTGGATCTTTCGCGTTATATGACGAAAATTCTTGAACTCAATGTACAAGAACGTTGGGTGAAAGTGCAAGCCGGCGTGGTAAAAGATCAACTGAATCAATTTTTGAAACCTTATGGGTTGTTTTTCTCGCCTGAATTATCCACCAGTAACCGTGCGACCCTAGGAGGAATGATCAACACCGATGCCTCAGGGCAAGGCTCATTGCGGTATGGCAAAACCTCCGATCACGTTTTAGGTTTGCGTGCCGTCTTAATCGATGGCGAAGTGATTGACACCCACGCGCTGAAAACCGCAGATTTCGAGCAATCATTACAGCAACAACCGCTTTCTCAGCGCAACCGTCATTTACATCAAGAAATTTTCCAGCGTTGCCAACAAAAACGCCCTGAAATCTTGCGTGATTTGCCACAGCTTAATCGCTTTTTAACGGGTTACGATCTCAAAAATGTATTTAATAATGATGAATCAGAATTTAACCTTTCACGCATTTTAACAGGCTCAGAAGGCTCACTTGCGTTTATTTGTGAAGCGACTTTAGATCTCACGCCAATCCCACAATATCGCACATTAATTAATATAAAGTACCGCTCTTTTGATGCCGCGTTGCGTAACGCACCTTTTATGCTCAAAGCCAATGCCCTTTCAGTGGAAACGGTGGATAGCAAAGTGCTAAATCTCGCCAAACAAGACATCATTTGGCACTCCGTAAGCGATCTACTTACTGAAGATCAAAAAAAACCCATTCTTGGCTTGAATATTGTGGAATATGCCGGCAACAGCAAAGCCCTGATTGAAAAACAAGTGGCACAACTTTGCGCGCAGCTTGATGAGAAAATTGCGCAGAATCAAGATGATATTATCGGCTATCAAGTTTGCAGTGATTTGCCTTCCATTGAGCGTATTTATGCGATGCGTAAAAAAGCCGTGGGCTTACTAGGGAATGCGAAAGGTGCGGCTAAGCCCATTCCTTTTGTGGAAGACACCTGCGTGCCACCTGAACATTTGGCGGATTACATCAGCGAGTTTCGAGCTTTGTTAGACGCTCACCAGTTAGAATACGGAATGTTCGGCCACGTTGATGCGGGCGTATTGCACGTTCGTCCTGCCCTTGATTTATGCGATATTGAACAAGTGAAATTATTCAAGCAAATTTCCGATCAAGTGGCAGATCTCACACACAAATACGGCGGACTAATTTGGGGCGAACACGGCAAAGGAATGCGCTCGCAATATGGCAAAACCTTTTTCACGCCTGAATTATGGCAAGAGCTGCGTTATATCAAAACCCTATTCGATCCGCAAAATCGCCTAAATCCGGGTAAAATTTGCACCGCACTTGAAAGTAGCCAATCGCTCTATTCTATCTTATCGCCAATGCGAGCAGATCAAGACAGGCAAATCCCCGTGCAAATGAAGCAGGAATTTTCAGGGGCGATGAACTGTAATGGTAATGGATTATGCTTTAATTTTGATGTGCATAGCACGATGTGTCCGTCAATGAAAGTAAGCAAAAATCGCCTTTTCTCACCGAAAGGACGGGCTGCGATGGTGCGTGAGTGGCTGCGTTTACTGGCAAATCAAAACATTTCTGCCGATCAATTAGATTTTCGCCAAAGCCAAATAAAGCTCACCGATTTTGTCGCTAAAATTCGCCATAGTCTGCAAAAAGCCCGTGGCGAATATGATTTTTCCCACGAAGTGAAAGCCGCGATGGATACCTGCCTTTCGTGCAAAGCCTGTGCTAGCCAATGTCCGATTAAAATTGATGTGCCGAGCTTTCGTGCGAAATTCTTGCATTTTTACCATCAACGTTATATACGTCCACTCAAAGATTATGTGGTGTCTAATGTAGAATTGATCGCGCCTTATATGGCAAAAGCACCAACGTTTTTTAATTTTTTCACAGCGGCAAACAAAAATCACACAGCCTATCGCGAAAAAATGCTTGGGAATGGTGGGTTTACCGCGATTAAGCCAGCCAAATTTGCAACAACAATTGGTTGAGCTGAATTATCAAGGGCTTTCCTTAGAGCAACTGGAACGCCTCAATGAGCGAGAAAAAGATAAAATGTTTCTGATCGTGCAAGATCCTTTCACCTCTTATTATGATGCCAAAGTGGTAGCAGATTTTGTCGCACTAACGCAAAAACTCGGCTATCGCCCTATTTTGTTGCCGTTCAAGCCCAATGGCAAAGCCCAACATATTAAAGGTTTCCTAAGTCGCTTTGCCAAAACTGCCAAGAATCAAGCGACATTTTTAAATCGAATGGCAAAACTTGGCTTGCCGTTAGTGGGGGTTGATCCTGCCATTGTGCTTTCTTATCGTGATGAATATCGTGAGATTTTAGGCGATGAACGCGGTGATTTCCAAGTGCTAACCGCTCACCAATGGCTGAAAAATCAGCTTCCGTCCGCGCATTTCAGCCAAGCCGTAAAAAGTGCGGTGAAAAATGACCGCACTTTTTCTGATTGGTATCTCTTCCCTCACTGCACCGAAGCCACAGGTTTACCGAACAGCCCGAAAGAATGGCAAGAAATTTTCACCCATTTTGGGCAAAGCTTACAGGTGGAAAACGTGGGCTGCTGCGGAATGGCAGGGACATTTGGACACGAAACGCAACACTTCGAAATGTCTAAGGCTATCTATGCCAGTTCTTGGGCGAAAAAACTTCACGGCAAAAATCCCGAACAATGCCTTGCTACAGGGTATTCTTGCCGTAGTCAAATAAAACGTTTTGCCAAATGGCAACCAAAACACCCCGTGCAGGCGTTACTCACCTTACTGAGCTAAAAATGATGAAAATTTGGAAAAAAACCTTTACTTTAGAACAACTTAATCAATTCAACGCCCAATGTGCTGTTGGGCATTTAGGCATTCAATTTACCGCGCAAGGGGACGATTGGTTAGAAGCCACAATGCCTGTTGATCAGCGCACCACTCAACCAATGGGCTTTTTACACGGCGGAATTTCTGCGGCATTGGCGGAAACCGTTGCGTCAATGGCGGGTTTTTGTTGCGTGGAAGAAAAGCAAGCGGTGGTTGGACTAGAGATTAACGCCAGCCACCTTCGCCCCGTACGTGAAGGCGTGGTAACCGCCAGAGCCACCCCTATTCGCTTAGGCAAAACCACTCAATTTTGGCAAATTGACATTAAAGATCAAGCGGATAAACTATGCTGCTTTGCAAAACTCACATTAAGCGTGGTGAATCAATGAACAGACAAAAAATCGGCGTCATTCTTGCTAATTTAGGCACGCCAGACGCACCAGAACCCAAAGCCCTTTCACGCTATTTATGGCAATTTCTTACCGATCCACGCGTGGTAGATCTGCCTCGCTGGCAATGGTGGCCGCTATTAAAATGCGTGATTTTGCCTCGCCGTTCCAGACGTGTGGCAGAAACCTACCGCAGTGTTTGGACAGAACAAGGCTCGCCATTATTGGTGATTTCTAAACAGCAACAGCAGAAATTACAGTACTATTTCGATCAACAAGGCATTAACGCTCTTGTGGAAATTGGAATGACTTATGGCAATCCTTCAATGCAAAGTGCGGTGGAAAATTTGCTCAAAAATCAAGTGGATAAAATCATTGTGCTACCGCTTTATCCGCAATACAGCAGCACTACAACGGCAGCAGTATTAGATTGCTTTGCCCAATCATTAAAATCCATTCGTGGGCTTGTGCCGTTTGAGTTTATCCATTCTTATCATCTTGATGAACAATATATTGATGCACTCGTGCAATCCATCAAAGCAAAAATGAAACCCGATGAATTCCTGCTCTTTTCTTATCACGGCATTCCATTACGTTATGAGCAAGAAGGGGATTATTATCGCGAGCATTGTAAACAAACCACCATCGCCGTGGTAGATCACCTTGGATTAAAAGAAAACCAATGGCAACTTTGCTTTCAATCTCGTTTCGGGCGTGAAGAATGGTTGCAGCCTTATACAGATCATTTTTTACAAAATGCCACAAAAAACCAAGGCATTGAAAAGTCGCCGTCATCTGCCCTGGTTTCTCTGCCGATTGTTTAGAAACCTTGGAAGAAATTGAAGTAGAAAACCGCGACATTTTCCTGCATAACGGCGGAAAATCTTTCCAATATATCCCCGCTCTTAACGCAGAACCCGCCCATATTGAAATGATGGCGGAATTAATTAAGAAGAAAATATAGAAAAAATGCCTAGATGAATGTCTAGGCATTTTGCTAAATTTTTCTAAAAATTAGACCGCACTTTCGTTTTTCACTCAAACCATAATTACGCCCAGTTTTTCTTTTTAGAAGTTTTACCAATGCCTGGGTTGAAGCTATTGGTCGGATCTAATTTTTGGTAGAAGGCTTTCAATTCAGGTTTCGCTTCATACAAATGCCCTACGTTATGTTCCGCTGGATATTGCGCACCGCGTTTATCAAGTAAGGCTAACATTTTGTGTTCGATTTCTTCCCAATCGTAGCCTTTTTTGACTAAATAATCTTGGTGGAACACATAGCACATAAAATGTCCGTAGTAGAGTTTATGAATTAATTTATTTTCTAACTCAGCAGGCAATTTCTCAAACCAATCTTGATCGTTACGGCGTAAAGCAATATCCAAAGCCACAATTTCTTCCACTTCAGGTTCGTGAATGGCACGATAACGAATGGCAGCGGAAGCAACAGCAAAGCGGTGCAACATTGCAGCTTGGGTTTCTTCTGGGCTACATTCAAAATATGCTCCTTTGGATCTATCTGCAAATAGGCTTTGCAAATATTCTCTTGCTTCTTTCACGCCTTCCCCACCCATTTTTAAGATTAAGTGATGTTCATATTGATCACGATAATCTCTCAAACTTTGTGGCAAATGTTGCGGCAATAACTTAGAAACAAATTGCAATGCTTTGTCGCTGAGATGATTTGGTAAAAAAGCGAATTTTTTCATTAAGCGATCGGCTTTGGCTTTTAAGGCAAATAATTTTGGTAAACGGTGCGTACCAAAACGTTTAATCACCCAGAAAGTATCTTTCCCGTATTCTGCGGCAATATCAAAGGCATCACGATGAATATATTCACCTGATACCGGCAAACTGCTAAATTCAGCCAAAATATGACGGCGAATATCAGTTAAAACTTGGGTATCATTTGTGCCGATATAAAACACCGCACTTTCTTTATCTTGCGGGAAGGTATCCAAACGCACAGCAAACACGCCCAATTTTCCTGCGCTGCCTGACGCTTCATAATGACGATTCGGATCAGCATTAAAACGTGCTGGTGTGTCCGCGTCAATTTGGCGAACATGATGGCAATAATCGTGATCGTGTCCTTTACCGCAATCAAGATGAATGTCTTTACGCTGATAACGTCCTTCTTGCAAGTTGGTCAGAATTTCTTCAGGGCTATCACCTAAATCAATGCCAAGATTGTTGATGAGGTGTAATTCACCGTTCTCATCTAACTGTGCGTACAATGCCATTTCCGTATAAGCTGGCCCACGTTGCACCAAGGCTCCACCTGAATTATTACAAATTCCGCCAATCACCGAAGCGCCGATACAAGATGAACCGATAACAGAATGCGGCTCACGTTTGTATTCTTTCAGCAATGATTCCAAATCGTTTAAACGCGAACCAGCAAAGCACACCACTTGTTCTGCATTATTAATAGGCTGAATACCTGTCATTCGCATTGTATTAATCAATACAATATCCCGTTCGTAATCATCACCAGCTGGTGTTGAACCACCTGTAAGCCCTGTATTTGCTGCTTGTGAAATCACGATCACATCGGCTGCAACACAAGCTTTTAACACTTGCCAATATTCTAATAATGATCCAGGGCGCACCACGGCTAGCACTTTCCCTTGCCCGAAGCGGTAGCCTGTGGTGTATTCTTCCGCTTTTAGCGGATCGGTAATAAGGTATTTAGGAGTAACAATTTGCGCTAATTGCGTAATTAATTGAGTCGCTGACATTTGATCCCTCTTTATACTGCGTAACAATAATTTAACATTTACTATAAAGGGGATAGGTGAAAATTTCAATCTTTCAATTAAAGAATAAAAGATAAAAAAGCCTACATTCAATGCAGGCTAAAAAATAAGACAACTGAATTAGAACTTATATCCTAACCCCATAAAGAATACAAATGGGTTAAGTTTAACATCTACTTCGTGATCTGCGCCTAAGGCTTTGAATTTCGCCGTGGTTTTGATTTTTGTGTACCACATTGCAGTATTGAAATAAAGATTGTCCGTAAGCTTAATATCAATCCCTAAATTAACCACTGGTGCAAAAGAATTTTTCTTCACTTGTAAATCAGTTACCGCAGCGTGAGTGGATTTTGCGCTGAAGAATCTGGTGTAATTTAAACCCGCCCCGACATAAGGACGAGAACCCGCATCTTTATCTAAGAAATAATATTGCATATACAAACTTGGTGGAAGTTGTTTAAGTTTAGCAACTTGTCCTAAATTTAAACCTGCCGCAGGAACATTCGCTTTAATCTTATGTGAAAATGGTGTTGCACCCAATAATTCCACGCCAATATTGTCTGTAAGCATATAAGTCGCGGTTAGCCCTAATTGCGCATTATCACTTACTTTCAAATTAACATCTATTGGTGTTTTAGTGTGAGAATCAGAATTTGCGCTCACAAACACGCCACCTGCTCTTAATAATACATCTCCGCTTTGATGTGCATTGGCTGAAGTGGCAACCAAAAGACTTGCTAAACCTAGTGCAATCAGTGTTTTTTTCATAAAAAGTACCTCTATAGTTAATATCCTTACAAACTTTGTGTATTTTACACGTTGCGAAATATACCACCAAATAGTTATCACTTTTGTGATATAGCTCAAATTTTTAAATTTTGTTAAAAAAATTGAAAAATTTATTTACCGCACTTTTCATTTTGTTTAACAATAGAGAAAATTTGATCTAACACAAAATTAAGCGTTGTAACTCAAAAAGCCATTATTCATAACAAGATAGGGTTTCAACATAAGGAAAGGGCAATGCTCGACAAGTTATTGTATAATGTCGCAATGATTTTTAACTGGAAGCAAACTAATGAACATTAATTTTACTCAAATTTTTCAAGATTGTTGGAATTTTATGCGTAATCAAAAAAAGATTACCCAACAATTTATCTTTTTCTTTTTATTAGCTCGTTAATCTTCTATTTTCTTTTAAGCTCGGTCGTGCCGATGCCTGAAATCAGCCAAGCCAATGGGCAAAATTTGCCTTTGCCAAGCAATATCAGCGCAGAATTTTTGGTAATTGGCGTAGCACAACAGTTAGTTAGCTTATTTATTTCTTCTTGGGGGATTCTCACGTTTCACCGCATTAGCGTTCAGCAGCAAAATCCGTTAAACCAAAATCCCTTAAACCAAAGTGCGGTGTTAACTTTACAACACGTTTTGCTGGCGTGGTGGCAGTGAGTGTGATTGGGTTTATTCCCTTAATGATCGGCTTGGTAGAAAGTCTGTTTGCCATTTTACAAGGACAATCCCCTTCAATCCTCTCTTTGGTGGCGATGTTACTCGGCTTTTTATTTTGTACGCTTAAGCCTCGCTTCTACAGAATATCTGATTCAGCCCGTGGGCATTATGCAAGCCTTGAAAAATAGCTGGTTAAGTGGCGTGAAACGCGCTGCGCCGCTGTTTATTTATTGTTTGTTAATTTATGTGGTGCTGCCATTTGTGGTAAGACGCATTTCTTCATTGAGCGATAACCTTGTTTTTGATGTGGTAATGTTATTTTTAAGCGCTGTGGTTGGCGTATTCTCGTTACTTTTCACTTATCGCTTTTACACCTTATTTATGCGCAAGGATCAACAATAATGAAACAAATTTTAGAATTTATACCGCTCTTAGTTTTTTTTGCTGTTTATAAACTAGTCGGCATTCGTGAAGCGGCCATCGCCTTGATTATTGCGACAATAATTCAGCTTGTGGTGCTGAAACTGAAATACGGCAAAATTGAAAAACAACAGCTCATTATGGGAAGTGCGGTGGTTTTTTTTGGCGCTTTATCCGCTTATTTCAACGAATTAGAATTTTTAAAATGGAAAGTAACGGTAGTTTATGCCTTGTTTGCCTTGGCATTAATCATCAGCCAAGTGATTTTTAAGAAACCGCTCATTCAGCAATTATTAGGCAAAGAAATTCAACTGCCTGATGCCGTTTGGAATAAATTAAATCTAGGCTGGGCAGGATTTTTTCTGTTTTGTATGATCCTAAATATCATCATCAGCCAATATTTTTCCGATGATCTTTGGGTAGATTTCAAAACCTTCGGCATTATTGGACTTAGCCTTGTTGCAACAGTCGCAACAGGCGTTTATATTTATCGTTATCTTCCAAAAACAGAGAATAAAGAACAATAGGAAAACATTATGTCTGCATTTATTGAAACCAAAACGGGCCGCCAATCACAAGGCACATTGTTATTACGCACCCTTGCGATGCCTTCTGATACCAATGCCAACGGCGATATTTTCGGTGGTTGGATTATGTCGCAAATGGATATGGGCGGTGCAATTTTAGCCAAAGAAATTGCGCACGGCCGTGTGGTTACCGTGGCGGTGGATAGTATGACCTTTATCCGCCCGATTTCTGTGGGCGATGTGGTATGTTGCTACGGCCGCTGCGTGAAAGTGGGACGCACTTCATTGCAAATTAAAATTGAAGTGTGGGCGAAAAAAGTATCCAGCGAACCCATTGGTGAACGCTATTGCGTAACCGAAGCCGTATTCAGCTTTGTTGCAGTAGATAGCAACGGACGACCGCGTGTTGTTCCAAGAGAAAATAACCCAGAGCTAGAAAAAGCCCTTGCGTTAATTGATGAAGCCTAAAAAAAAGGAGAAACTATGTATTACGTTATTTTTGCTCAAGACAAACCCAATACCCTTGCTCAACGCCTTGCGGTGCGTGAACAACATCTTGCACGTTTAAAACAATTACAAGCAGAAAACCGCCTTTTAACTGCAGGCCCAAATCCTGCCATTGATGACGAAAACCCCGGTGAAGCTGGATTTACTGGCTCAACAGTAATCGCCCAATTTGACAGCCTTGAAGCGGCACAACAATGGGCAAGCCAAGATCCTTATGTGGAAGCTGGCGTTTATGGCGAGGTGATTATTAAGCCATTTAAGAAAGTTTTCTAAGCAAAAAATCGCAAAAATTCTCTCAAAAAACACCGCACTTTTCTTGTTTAACGCAAGAAAGTGAAAACAAGAAAAGTGCTACCCCTAACGATAAAAGCAATAAGAGGAAACACAATGTCAAACTTTCTACAAAATTACCAAAAACATATTGATGAACGTGCGGCACAAGGTGTTGTACCAAAACCATTAGATGCTGAACAAACCGCACAGCTTATCGAATTATTAAAAAATCCCCCTGCTGAGCAAGCCGATTATCTCCTTGAGCTTTTTAAAACCCGCGTGCCAGCAGGGGTGGACGAAGCAGCTTATGTCAAAGCGTCCTTCCTTGCTGCAATTGTCAATGGCACGGCCCATTCGCCATTGATTAGCCCAGAAAGTGCGGTGCAAATTTTGGGCACAATGCAAGGTGGTTATAATATAGAACCCTTGCTGCAAGCCCTTGATAATGAAGCCCTCGCCCCTTATGCCGTCACTGCCCTTTCTTCCACCCTTTTAATGTTCGATAATTTCTACGATGTAGAACAACGTGCCAAACAAGGCAATCCTTACGCGCAACAAATTCTTGAATCTTGGGCGAATGCAGACTGGTATTTATCACGTCCCAAATTAGATGAAAAGATCACCGTTACCGTATTTAAAGTGTCGGGCGAAACCAACACGGACGATCTTTCCCCCGCGCAAGATGCGTGGTCGCGCCCTGATATTCCTTTACACGCCTTAGCAATGCTGAAAAATGAACGAGAAGGCATTCAGCCTGATGACGCCGGCAACATTGGGCCAATTCAACAAATTAATGCGTTAAAAGAAAAAGGCTATCCGCTCGCTTATGTGGGTGATGTGGTCGGCACAGGTTCATCACGCAAATCTGCCACTAACTCAGTGTTGTGGTTTATGGGGGAAGATATTCCTTACATTCCGAATAAACGCGCAGGCGGCGTGGTATTAGGCGGAAAAATTGCCCCTATTTTCTTCAACACCTTAGAAGACGCGGGAGCATTGCCAATTGAAGTAGATGTCAGCAAGCTCAATATGGGCGATGTGATTGATATTTACCCATACCAAGGCAAAATCTGCAAGCACGATAGCGATGAAGTTTTGGCTGAATTTAGCTTAAAAACCAATGTGTTATTAGATGAAGTACGCGCAGGCGGACGTATTCCATTAATTATCGGACGTGGGCTAACCCATAAAGCGCGTCAATCCCTTGGCTTACCTGATAATGATGTATTCGCCAAACCACAAGCCGTTGCGGATAACCACAAAGGCTTTACCCTTGCCCAAAAAATGGTCGGCCGCGCTTGTGGTGTAGAGGGCATTCGCCCGGGGCAATATTGCGAACCAAGAATGACATCTGTCGGCTCGCAAGATACCACCGGCCCAATGACTCGTGATGAGCTAAAAGATCTCGCTTGTTTAGGTTTTTCATCGGATTTGGTGATGCAATCTTTCTGCCATACGGCTGCCTATCCAAAACCGGTGGACGTTGTTACTCACCACACCCTGCCAGATTTTATTATGAACCGTGGCGGTGTATCCCTGCGTCCAGGGGACGGCGTGATCCACTCTTGGCTCAACCGTATGTTATTGCCTGATACCGTAGGCACTGGCGGCGATTCGCACACACGCTTCCCGATTGGTATCTCTTTCCCTGCGGGGTCAGGTTTGGTGGCATTCGCTGCTGCCACTGGCGTAATGCCGTTGGATATGCCTGAAAGCGTGCTAGTGCGTTTCAAAGGGGAAGCAACCGGGGATCACCTTGCGTGATTTAGTACACGCTATTCCTTATTATGCGATCCAACAAGGCTTACTCACCGTAGAAAAACAAGGCAAGAAAAATATTTCTCAGGCCGCATTTTAGAAATTGAAGGGCTAGAACACCTTAAAGTGGAACAAGCCTTTGAGCTTTCCGATGCTTCTGCTGAACGCTCTGCGGCGGCTTGTACCATCAAATTAGATAAAGAACCGATCATTGAATATCTCAATTCTAATATCGTGTTGCTCAAATGGATGATTGCAGAAGGCTATGGCGATGCGCGCACCCTTGAACGCCGTATCAAAGCAATGGAAAAATGGTTAGAAAACCCAGAATTGCTCAGCGCTGATCCTGATGCAGAATATGCCGCGGTGGTTGAAATCGATCTCAACGAAATCAAAGAACCGATTTTATGCGCACCAAATGATCCTGATGACGCTCGACTGCTTTCTGAAGTGCAAGGGGATAAAATTGACGAAGTGTTTATCGGCTCTTGTATGACCAACATTGGACATTTCCGTGCTGCTGGAAAATTATTAGCCAAATTCAAAGACGTGATTCCAACCCGTCTATGGCTTGCACCACCAACAAAAATGGACGCCAGTCTATTAACAGAAGAAGGCTATTACAGCATTTACGGTAAAAGTGGTGCGCGTATTGAAATCCCAGGCTGTTCACTTTGTATGGGTAACCAAGCGCGCGTGGCAAACAACGCCACCGTGGTTTCTACCTCAACACGCAACTTTCCAAACCGTTTAGGACAAGGGGCGAATGTGTATTTGGCTTCCGCAGAACTCGCCGCCGTAGCAGCACTACTCGGCAAACTGCCAACGCCAGAAGAATACCAAGCCTATGTGGCGGATTTACAGCAGGACAAAGACGACACTTATCGCTATATGAATTTTGATCAACTTAATCAATATACACAAAAAGCCGATCAAGTGATCTTCCAAGCACCAGCTTAATCAACGCCTATCACAAAGTGCGGTGAAAAATTGAAAAAATTTCACCGCAC
>NZ_PQVI01000025.1:0-3493 GCF_002921145.1 Avibacterium endocarditidis | reverse complement strand
CCCATAAGGTCAATAAAAAGAAAAGTGCGGTAATTTTTTTCATTATTTTTATTAAATCTTTTCATCATTAATTAATGCCATTTAACCTTTTTATCATTGACAGCCCTAGCCTGCCCTTTCTATACTAAACGAGAATTAGTCGGGGTGCTTGATGGAATATCCAAACAAGCTGAGATAATACCCGTGAACCTGATTCAGTTAATGCTGACGTAGGAAACTAATTAGATCATATTCTTGCAAACGCCTTTATTTTGCGGAATTTTCTGCTTTACCTTTCTAATTTCTTTCTTGCTCGTCAATATCACTTTTTAATCATTTGTTAATAAGGAAATGACAATGCAATTTAAGACCTTTCTCTCATCATTTTTAGCCAAATCGCTTCTTCCTATTTGCGCTGCAGGCAGCCTATTTTTATTCAGCCACAATGCGCAAGCTGAAGGGCGATTAACGGTTTATTGCAGCGTGCAACATTCTGTCTGCGAAAAAATGGCGCAAGTTTTTGCCAAGAAATATAACGTGGACACCAAATTTGTGCGTAACAGCACGGGCGCAACCCTTGCCAAAATCAAAGCGGAGCAAGCTTTGCCTCAAGCGGATATTTGGTACGGCGGCACAATTGAGCCGCACTTTCAAGCCGCACAATTAGGCTTACTCGAGCCTTATCGTTCACCATTGCAAGCGGAAACTATGCCACAATTTAAAGCCTTGCTCGACAAACACGGCGATGTTACCTCCATTGGCTACATTATTGTGTTAGGCATTGGCGTAAACACCGAAAAATTCAAACAATTAGGCATTAAAGACTATCCAAAATGCTGGAAAGATTTAACCGATCCAAAATTTAAAGATCAAATTCAAATGCCTGATCCGCGCAATACTGGCACGGGCTATACCTTTATCGCAACGCTAGTACAGTTATTCGGTGAAGAAGAAGCCTTTCGTTATTTGAAAGCCTTAGATAAAAATATTTCTCAATATGCTAAAAGTGGTACAGAGAAATCCAATCTTTCCCGTGGTGATGCGGCGGTAACCATTGGTTTTATTAATGGTTATCACACCGAGAAAGAAAACGGTGCGCCTGTGGAAGCCATTTTACCTTGCGAAGGCGACAGCTATTCCCTTGGCGGCATCAGCATTTTGAAAGGGGCAAGAAATTTACAAAATGCAAAATTATTTATGGATTGGGCATTAACGCCTGAAGCGCAAGAAATTGCGTGGCGCGAAGAAAAAATGTATCAAATTCCAACCAATATTCACGCCAAAGCCTCACCAAATTCCACTGATCCAAAAACCTTAAAACTCATTGACTTTGATTTTGAACGCTTTGGTTCAGATGAAGAAGGTAAGCGCTTGATTAAGCGTTGGATTGAAGAAATTAAGCTTGACTAAGCTTTTCCATTGACAAAATATAAAGTGCGGTTAAAAACCGCTCTTTATGATTTTTTATTTTAGGAAAGCTGTTCGTAATGCGATACCAAATTATTTTCGCAATTTGTATTATTTTTTTACAATTCTTCATTTATATTTTTAACCGCACGCTATCTTGGCTTTATTTGCAAAATACCAGTCCTGTTTGTCGTAAAATTTTAACCCTTATTACTTATCTCGGCGCAAATAGTATTATTTTGCTCACTGTGTCGCGCATTTACCCAATGTTCCGCACCAGCGCGTTTATTTTGGCGTTTTTGCTCTTTGCCAGTTTTGTCAGTTTGGTGTGCGTAGCGATTTACTTATTTTAGAAAACAAAATTTAAGCAAAAATTGCACCGCACTTTAGCTTGGCTTTATCCCCTTGGTTTAGCCAGTTTGATTGGCTTGAGTGTGTATAATGCTTACACGCCACAGGTAATTCATTATGAAATCACGCTAGATAAGCCTTTCAAGCCACTGCGCATTGGAATGGCGAGTGATTTTCACCTTGGGCGTTTATTTGGTGGGAAACAGTTAGATCAACTGGCTGAAATAATGAATGAACAAAAGGTGGATATTATTTTGCTGCCAGGCGATATTATGGATGATAATATTCGCGCTTATGTAGCAGAAAAAATGCAGCCACATCTTGCGAAACTGCGTGCGCCCCTTGGGGTTTATGCCACCTTAGGCAACCACGATTTCTTTGGTCAGCAACAAGCCATTGCGAAAGAAATTCGCAAGGCGGGCATTACGGTTCTGATGGATCAAGCGCTAGAAGTGGATAACCGTTTTGTGCTGATTGGACGCAATGATGATTTATTCAAAGCACGTCCAAAAACTAAACAAATTTTAGCCGCACTTGATAAAACCCGTGATAAAACAAAAAGGGATTTACCGATTTTTCTGTTAGATCATCGTCCAACAGAAATTATGGAACATTCCACCTTGCCGATTGATATTCAAGTTTCAGGCCACGCCCATAAAGGGCAAGTGTTTCCCGCAAATTTAATCACAAAAGTGTTATATCGTTTAGATTACGGTTATGAGAAAATTGGCAACGGGCATTTTTTCGTAACCTCAGGCTATGGATTTTGGGGGATTCCAATGCGATTAGGATCGCAATCGGAAGTGTTTATTATTGATGTGAAAGGGAACGAAAAGGAGTGATGATGAACTTTCTAAATAAAAATTTAAGCAAAATTTACACCGCACTTTGTTTAGGCTCGGCTACTCTACTTTCTAATGCCGTTCACGCAGAAGGCAAGCTAACAATATATTGCAGTGTGCAAAGCACAACTTGCGAGAAAATCACTCAAACTTTTAGTAAAAAATACAATGTGCAAACTCAATTTGTGCGTAACAGCACAGGGGCGACCTTATCCAAGTTAAAAGCGGAACAAAATAATCCGCAAGCAGACGCGTGGTATGGCGGCACAATTGAATTGCATTATCAGGCGGCAGATCTCGGCTTGCTTAGCCCTTATCGCTCACCAAAACAAGCGGAAACAATGCCACAATTTAAAGCCTTGTTGGATAAAAAAGGTGATCTCACCTCTATTTTGTATATGCTTGTGCTCGGCTTTGGCGTGAATACGGAAAAATTTGCTGAACTCGGTATTAAAGACTATCCAAAATGCTGGAAAGATTTGCTCGATCCACGCTTAAAAGGACAAATTCAAGTGCCAGATCCTCAGCTTTCAGGCACAACTTACACGGCCATTGTTACGCTCATTGAGCTTTTAGGGGAAGAAAAAGCCTTTGAATATTTAAAACAGCTTGATGCAAACGTGTCGCAATATATGAAAAGCAACCAAGTTACCAGCAACCTAGCGCGTGGCGAAAGCGCCGTGAGCGTAGGATTTGTGCATAGTTATGCAACGGAGAAAGAAAATGGTGCGCCCGTGGAAGCCATTTTGCCTTGTGAGGGCGATAGTTATTCTCTTGGCGGATTAAGCATTATTAAAGGCGCAAGAAATTTAGATAACGCGAAATTATTTGTGGATTGGGCACTTTCCAAAGAAGCACAAGAAATTCCGTGGCGTGAAGCGGGCGTGTATCAAATTCCAACGAATGTGAATGCG
>NZ_PQVI01000024.1 GCF_002921145.1 Avibacterium endocarditidis | reverse complement strand
AAAAACACATCGACCACCGCCAAAGGGCTAACCGCAACAATAGCAGCGGCTTCGATGGCATTTTTGCTAATTAATTTTTGGGCTTGTTTATCAATGGGTTTTAGCACGGTTTGGCTGAATAAATAGGCGGTTTCACTGGCGGAATGCCCTTCATTAGCCTGCTTTTGCCACTGGATAAATTCTGGCGATTGTGGCGAAATATCCATTGCTTTCACAATATCTTGGCAGAGCTGTTGAACTTTTTCACTTTCTTCTGGGGAAAAATCTCGCTGAAAATCCACCGCACTTTGCTGGCGTACAGATTGGCGGTTAAGCAAGGTTTGACTTTGCGTTTGCAAGATCATTCGTTTTTTTAACTTCACCAGCTTGCGCCATTCGCTGACAATCGCGCTGATTCCCAATGCCACCAAGGAACAACTTGCCACAGCAAAAGAAAAATAAATCCATTGGTGATTTTGCCAGCTGTCAATCAACCATTGCACCGACTGCGCAATCACTGCGCCGCCAAAAAAAAGTGCAGAACCTACCAGCCATTTTTTCCACCAACGGGGTTTCGGTTGTACCGCTTGCTCAAACTGTGGCGCGAGATCGCCCAGTTCCTCTTCCACTTCCGCTTCAATAATTAAATTCTCTTGCGAAAAAGTTTGTTTCGGTGCAAAGGCTTGTTGTTCTTGATCTTCAAGTGCGGTGTGAAAAATTTGTTTTTTCATTGGTTATCTTTCTCCGTTACGATCAATGCGGTGCGATCAATCCAGTTTATCCGCGAGCAAAAATTGCAGTACGGCGTCCATTCGTAAATGAGGAATGGGGTTGCCTTGTTCAAGGGGCTGGGGTTCAAATTGATCAAATTCAAAATGCTGGGTTTGCCAAAATTGCGTATTCGGTAAGCGGTTTGGCACTTCCCCGGGGTAAAGGGTGATTTTTTGCTGATCTTTTTGTCGAACACCTTGGATCGCAGGATAAAACTTGCCATTTTGATTTACCGTAACCTGTTGCGTGGCGCGAATGGCAGCAATGGCACTGTATGCAGTTTCAATGCCTTCATATTCCACATAACGCCCACCTTCTTGCACAAGCTGACGTAGCAGGCTGACCAAATTATGGCGTTGATCTTTGGTGATGTGATCTGCTTTGGTGGCAAGAAACATTAATTTATCAATTTTTGGTGAAAATAAGCGGTTAAGCAAGGTGCGTTTGCCATAATGAAAGCTCTTAAACAGTGCTTGCAAACCTTCTTGCATATCCAAAAAAGCACGTTGGCTATGATTAAGCGGCGTAAGGCAATCTGCCAAGATCACTTGGTGATCAAAAGTGGAAAAATAATCTCGATAAAAACCTTTGACGATATGTTGGCAATAATAATCGTAACGCTTTGTTAAAAAAGCAAAATAGCTATTGCTATCGGCTTTTTTCAAGGCTTGCCATTGTTCAGGATTAAGATGAATCAAAGGGAAAAATTGCACCGCAGGCGAGCCTTCCAGCTCCCCCATTAAAACAAAACGCCCTGGCTGAATAAAATGCAAGCCCTGAGCTTTACAAGCAAGCAAGTATTCCGTGTAATCCTTAGCGAGTTGTGCCAGCACTTCTTCATCGGCTTTCGCAAATAAGTCAATTTTCTCGAGTTTTTCGCGCCATTTTTGCGCTAACTCAAGGCGTTGCCCTTGCATAAGCTGACGCTGTTGTTCGCTCCATTGTTGAAAATCTAATTCGAGCAAGGGCAAATCTAATAGCCATTCCCCTGGGTAATCAAAAATATCAAGATAAAGGGTGCTAGTTTCTTTTAAATGACGCCATAAGCCACGCTGTTGGTAACGAATGGCCAAGCGAGTTTCACTCACGCCACGGGTGGAATCAGGCCAGTGCGGCGGGTCGTCTGTTAAACATTTCAAATTGTTTTCATATTCAAAGCGGGGAATGTGCATCGTGCGCTGTTCAATGCGTTTTACGGCTAAAATCCGTTTATCACGCGCCGCATCAAATAAGGGTAAATGGGCATTATCCACCACATTAATATGCAAAAGTTGGTTCACAAGGCTGGTAATAAAGGCCGTTTTACCGCTACGGCTTAGCCCTGTTACGGCTAAACGTAACGTGCGGTCAAATCCGCGATCAATGAGGTTATCCAGCTCTTTTTGAATATAATCAAACATTTTATTTCTAAATTTCGCTAATATACTTTAAAATTTCGTCATAATTTATCACAAATATGCCTGTTATGTTTATAAGAAAAATCGTTGTTTCTGCTATTTTGCTGAGTGCAAGCCTAATCAGTTTGCCAAGTTTTAGCGCCCCTAAAGTGCCAAAAATTCTCACGCAAAATGGGTTAATTTATTGCACGCAGGCAAACGGTTTATCCTTCAATCCGCAAACGAGCGATGCAGGAACCAGTATGAATGTGGTAACCGAGCAGATTTACAATAAATTATTTGAAATCAAAAATAACAGCGCAACCGTTGAGCCAGTGCTGGCGCAGAGTTATAGCCTGTCCGCAGACGGCAAAACCATCACCATTAATTTACGTAAAGGGATTAAGTTCCATCAAACGGATTGGTTTACTCCAACACGCGATTTTAATGCGGAAGATGTGGTATTTTCGCTCAATCGCGTGCTAGGACATAACACGGATTTGCCTACTTTAGAAACCTTAGTGGACTACAAAAATCCGCAATACCGTATTTTCCACGAGCAAGCGCGTAAAGTGCGTTTTCCTTATTTTGAAAGCATTAAATTGAGCGAAAAAATTGAGTCTGTGGTTGCCACTTCGCCCTATCAAGTGCGAATCCAGCTTTTTCAGCCTGATGCGTCCATTCTTTCCCACCTCGCCAGTCAATACGCCATTATTTTCTCGCAAGAATATGCTTTACAGCTCAATGCTGACGACAATCTTTCTCAGCTAGACACCTTGCCGGTGGGAACTGGCCCTTATAAAGTGCAAAATTTCGTGCGAAATCAATATGTTCGCTTAGCAAGAAATGAAGATTATTGGCGTAAGAAAGGGAAAATTGAGCATATTATTATTGATCTTTCTACAGACAGAACAGGGCGTTTGATTAAATTCTTAAATGGCGAATGTCAGATCACCTCTAGCCCTGATGTAAGCCAACTGGGAATTTTAAAACAGTTTGATGAGCGCTATTATTTGAAGTCCACTGAAGGAATGAATTTATCCTATTTGGCATTTAATTTCCTAAAACCTACGATGAAAGATCTGGATCTGCGCCGTGCCATCTCGCAAGGTATTGATCGGGAACGCATTATTCATCGGATTTATCATAATACGGCAAGTGTAGCGAATAATATTATTCCTAATATTTCTTGGGCGGCAACGGTGAACACGCCTGATTTTGCTTATGACTACAACCCGAAAGCCGCCAAGGCCTTTTTACAAGATAAGCAGCTCAAACTCACAATGTGGGTGCTAAACGAAGAGCAGGTTTATAACCCTTCGCCAATTAAAATGGCAGAATTAATCAAATGGGACTTAGCGCAAGTGGGGGTAGAATTAGCCATTCGCCCTGTAACTCGCACTTATTTAATTGAACAGCTGCGAAATGGCTCGGAAGATTACGATTTGATTCTCACTGGCTGGCTTGCGGGGAATTTAGATCCCGATAGCTTTATGCGCCCGATTTTAAGCTGCGGCACAGTCAATGACATCACCAATCTTTCCAACTGGTGCTATGCGCCTTTTGAAGATGCAATGAACCGAGCTTTAAATACCACGCATTTACGTTCTCGCGCCAATTATTATAATATTGCGCAAGAAATTATTTTGTCAGAATTACCCATTATTCCTGTGGCGAATGTAAAACGAATGTTGATTGCAAATTCACGGGTGAAAGGCTTGGAGCTTGCGCCTTTTGGTAGCATTAACTTTACTACGCTATCCTATCAACAAGGAGAGAAAAAATGATTTTGTCGTTTTTCAGGCATCTTATCTTGTTGGTGATCACCTTAGTGATTCTTTCTATTATTAGCTATGCGGTGCTAATGCGCGATCCGCTCAATGAAGTGTTGGCTACGCCGCATTTTTATTCAGGCTATTTTTTCTATGTGAAAAATTTACTCAATGGGGATTTGGGGATTAGCTATAACGGCGGTGATTCCCTAAGTGATTTAGTTCTCACCGTGCTCCCCCCTACCCTTGAGCTTTGCTTTAGCGCCATTTTACTGGCGTTGCTCTTTGGCATTCCTTTAGGGCTAATTGGGGCGATTTATCGTAAAAAATTCTTCGGAAAAATCATCCGCACTTTGTCTGTCATAGGGCTTTCTCTGCCCGTGTTTTGGCTTGCGCCTCTGTTGCTTTATGCGGCCGCTATTTATGGCTGGGAGATTGCTGCTATTGGGCAATATAATTTGCTTTATGAAATTCAGCCCATCACGGGGTTTCCTATTATTGATGTTTGGTTTATTGATGAACCTTATCGCATTAAGGTGATCCAAAATGTGCTGCAACACCTGATTTTGCCAACCTTAGTGCTAACCATTTGGCCAACAATGGAAATTATTCGTATCGTGCAAGAGCGTGCAGGCTATTTGTTTGAGCAGCCTTACATCAAAATTTCAATGACAAGAGGCTGGTCAATGTGCAAGATTTTGCGTACACATATTTTACGCAACACCTTGCCATTGTTAGTGCCGCAAATGACACGATTATTCACCCTTGTGATTGCACAATGTATGTTGGTTGAAGGCACCTTTGGTTGGTCTGGCATTGGGCATTGGCTGATTAATGCCGTTGCCCAGCAAGATTACAACAGTATTTCCGCAGGCATTATCGTGATTGGATTATGTATTATTGTGGTGAATTTATTGGTAGAAACGCTCACCTTTGTGTTAGATCCGTTAAATAAGAAAGGTTGGTATGCAAGATAAAGATCCGGCAGAATTTCGCCACTCAGCAACATTAACCACCATTTGGAAATTATTCCGCCAAGATAAAGTGGCGCTTGCCAGTTTTTATCTATTTTTGCTGTTTATTTTGACCGCACTTTTTAGTAGATTTATTGCCCCTTATCCAGCTGAAACGCAGTTTATCGGTTTTGAGTTAATGCCCCCATCTTGGGTGAATGGCGGAAAAATTGCCTATTTCTTTGGCACGGACGACATTGGACGTGATGTGCTAAGCCGATTAATTACAGGAACAACCTACACCTTAGGCTCAGCCTTAATTGTGGTGATTTTCACCGCAATTTTAGGTGGCATTATGGGCGTTTGGGCTGGAATGTCGCAAGGGATTAAATCGCGTATACTTGGGCATTTTCTTGATGCTTTCCTTTCCACGCCCATTTTGTTGATTGCCATTATTATTGCTACCTTAATGCAGCCTAGCCTGATTAACGCAATGCTTGCCATTACCTTGGCCTTATTACCACACTTTATTCACGAGATTTACCAAGCCATTCAAAAAGAGCTGAAAGAGGAATACATTTTAATGCTTCGCCTTGAAGGGGCATCAAATTGGATTTTGTTAAAAGAGGCTATTTTCCCCAATATTTGCGTGAAATATATCCAAGAAATCACCCGCGCTTTTACCATCTCCATTTTAGATATTAGTGCATTAAGTTTTATTTCTCTCGGTGCGCAAAGCCCAATGCCCGAATGGGGCGTAATGATTAAGGATTCTCTCGAATTGATTTACCTTGCTCCTTGGACAGTAATCCTACCGGGACTTGCCATTATGGCGGTGATCTTAGTCGCACTATTACTCGGCAACGGCATTAATAAAGCCATTGAAAAATATTATGAATAGGGATTCCTATGGCACTACTTGATATTCGTAATCTTTGTATAGAAATAAAAACGCCAAATGGTCGAGTAAAAATCATCGATAACGTCAATCTCACCTTAAATGAAGGGGAAATTTGCGGCTTAGTCGGGGAATCGGGTTCAGGAAAAAGTCTGATTGCAAAAGTGATTTGTAACACCATTAAGGATTCGTGGGTTGTTACCGCCGATCGCTTTCGGTTTAATGATGTGGAACTGCTCAAACTTAGCCCACATAAAAGGCGGAAATTGGTGGGCAAAGAAATTTCAATGATCTTCCAAGAGCCGCTGACGAATTTAGACCCCAGCAGCAAAATTGGCAAACAACTGATCCAAAATATTCCCTCTTGGACATTCAAAGGCCGTTGGTGGCAGTGGTTTGGCTGGAAAAAACGCCGTGCTATTGAATTATTACACCGTGTGGGGATTAAAGATCATAAAGACATAATGAACAGCTACCCCGATGAAATCACCGAAGGGGAAGGACAAAAAGTGATGATCGCCGCCGCCGTTGCCAACCAACCGCGCTTATTAATTGCTGATGAGCCAACCAACGCATTGGAATCCATCACTAAAGTACAAATTTTCCGTCTGCTGTTGAGTATGAACCAGAACCAAGGTACATCTATCTTGCTAGCCAGCAATGATATTAATAGTATCCGTGAATGGTGCGACAGTTTCAGCGTGCTTTATTGCGGGCAAAATGCGGAATCTGGGCCAAAAGAAAGTGTACTAAACACACCGCATCACCCTTACACCAATGCGCTGCTACATTCTATTCCTGATTTTAAACAGCCGTTGTCGCTCAAAAGCCGTTTAGGTACATTGCGTGGAAGTGTGCCACTGTTGGATCAGCTGCCTATTGGCTGTCGCCTTGGCCCACGTTGTCCATTTGCGCAGAAAAAATGTATTAATAAACCACCAACAAGACGCATTAAACATCACGAATTTGCCTGTCATTTTCCACTAAATTTGCGTGAAAATCAGCGAAAAGAAAGAGAAGATGTGGCAACACCACTTATCATTAATACGGATGAAAATAACGAAGAATAGGAAAAGCGAATGAGTGCCTTATTAAAAATTGAAAATTTATCCAAATCCTTTGATGATAATGTCGGCATTTTTTCATCTAGCCAGTTCGTTGCCGTGGAAAATGTCAGCTTCCAGTTAGAGCGTAAGAAAACCTTAGCGATTATTGGCAAAAATGGCTCGGGGAAATCCACTTTAGTAAAAATGATCGCGGGGATTATCGCACCAAGTGCGGGGGAAATTTTGTTTAAAAATGATCTCTTACAGTTTGGCGATTATCACTACCGTTCACAGCATATTCGAATGGTTTTCCAAGATCCGAATAGTTCCTTTAACCCAAAACTTAATGTCGGGCAAATTTTGGATACGCCACTACGTCTTGCCACAGATTTAACAGAAGAAGAGCGTGATGAAAAAATCTTTGCGACTCTCAAGCTGGTAGGGCTTTATCCTGATCACGCCAGCATAAAAATCAATACAATGTCAGTGAGCCAAAAACAGCGTGTTGCCCTTGCTCGTGCTTTAATCCTTGAGCCTGAAATCATCATCACTGATGATACTCTCGGCTCACTCGATGCCACGGTGAAAACCCAGCTAATGAATTTAATGCTCGAAATCCAAGAAAAACTGGGTATTTCTTATATTTATGTGGGGCAACATTTGGGTATTATTAAACATATTTCTGATGATGTGTTGGTGATGGACGAAGGCAAAATGGTCGAATACGGCACAACCCGTGATGTCTTCACTCACCCACAAAATGATATTACCAAACGTTTAGTTGAAAGCCATTTTGGCCGACTACTAACAGATGAATCTTGGCAAATCAGATAACCCTTATAAAATAAAGTGCGGTGGTTTTTTGCAAAGTTTTTCAAAGTTTTTGTAATTAAAGAACTATTGTATTACCTCATTTTATATCCCAATAAAAAACTGGCTGGATACCTATCCAGCCAGTTTCGTACGACACTAAAAAATTACGCAGGATAAACTGGCAAGCGCTTACAAATATCTAGCACTTTCGCTTTTGTTGCTGCGATAACGTCTGCTTCGTTTTCTTTACCCACGGCATCAAGCACATCGCACATCCAGCCTGCTAGCTCTTTCACTTCTGCTTCTTTAAAACCACGGCGAGTCACAGAAGGTGTGCCTACACGAATCCCTGAAGTGATAAACGGTTTTTGTGGATCATTTGGTACGGCATTTTTGTTTACCGTAATGTTCGCTTTGCCTAATGCGGCATCGGCGGCTTTTCCTGTTAAACCGTGGCTCACTAAATCCACTAAGAATAAATGGTTTTCTGTGCCGTTAGACACCACGTTATAACCACGCTGTTTAAACACTTCCACCATCGCTTTTGCGTTTTTCACCACTTGTTGCTGATAAGCTTTAAACTCTGGCTCAAGAGCTTCTTTAAAACACACCGCTTTGGCTGCGATAACATGAACCAATGGGCCACCTTGACCAGCTGGGAAAACAGCGCTGTTTAGTTTTTTGTAAAGCTCTTCATCACCGCCTTTCGCTAAAATCAAGCCACCACGCGGGCCGCCCAAGGTTTTGTGCGTTGTGGTTGTCACAACGTGCGCGTGCGGTAATGGGTTTGGATAAACACCTGCTGCAATTAAGCCTGCAACGTGCGCCATATCCACGAATAAATAAGCGCCCACTTCATCAGCAATCTCACGCATTTTCGCCCAATCAACTACTTGAGAATAGGCAGAAAAACCACCCACAATCATTTTTGGCTTAACGCGTAACGCTTGTTCACGCAATGCGTCATAATCAATTACGCCTTCATCGGTGATGCCATATTGTTCTGCGTGATAAATTTTGCCTGAAAAGCTCACTGATGCCCCGTGAGTTAAATGTCCGCCGTGTGCCAAGCTCATACCTAAAATGGTATCACCCGGATTTAACAATGCCATATACACTGCCGCATTGGCTTGTGAACCAGAATGCGGTTGCACATTAGCATAATCTGCACCAAATAATTCTTTCGCACGGTCAATCGCAAGTTGTTCAACAATGTCTGCATATTCACAACCGCCGTAATAGCGTTTGCCTGGGTAACCTTCCGCATATTTATTGGTAAATTGAGAACCTTGCGCTTCCATCACGCGTGGGCTGGCATAGTTTTCTGATGCGATTAATTCAATATGTTCTTCTTGACGGCGATTTTCATCTTGGATCGCCTGCCATAATACGGGATCGTAATCAGCGATGTTCATACTTCTTTTTAACATTGTGTTTGTCCTCTTATAAATATGATTATTTAAGATTTAACTAGTTTAGCCTTTTTTCACTATCTTGTAATGAAAAATTAGGTTCAAAATTTTCATTGCGATGATGAATATTATTCATATCCTATGCTTGTCGCAATTCCTTTTTACAATTATTAATATAAAGCAAGATATCTTCTTCTTGGTAACCAAGCAATTTACCAATTTCTCGTTCTACCATAGGATCAAAGTGTCGTATACTTTTCTTCAATAGTTGCTCAAACTGTCCTGCATATTTTTGATGAACAGGTCTAAATAGAATAAAGGCTCCCAACTCTATTGGAGTCTGCTTATCTTGAGGAACTAAAACAAGATAATTACAACGAAAAACACCCCGTTCTATATAAGGTAAAAACGTACCTGGAACTCCCATATCATTAAAGAAAAGTGCTAACATTTTCTTTCTCGATAACATTAACTCAAGCTCTATTCCTTCGTGAAGGCCAATTTTTCCTTTACATATCATAAACTATGGTACAGCTAAAATGCGGCAATTACATAAATCATCGCTTTCAAACTCGGTCATTTCTCCTGCTACTTTATTAGGAATAGGGAATAACCTGACGGTAAGAGGCTTATTTAAACGAAACGCCATTGTTCCAGTATCACTCATTAATCCTGCGATTTGTTCAATGGTTGCCTCACCTGAAATTGGTACAGTATCTAAACCAATGCCGCATACGGCACTATAAGTGAGTAATGCTCGAATATCAAATTGCGATCTTTTTGTGCCTTCTGCTAATCCCAAATCTTCAATTACGGCTAACATTAAACCCGAAAAGCCAACCAAATTGACATTTTTGATAGATTTAAACACGCGAGTGAGTAATTCAGATGCCTCAACAGTGCCTGCTGCACCAAAATAAGGCACATCAAGTAATTCATAAACTTTTCTCATTGAATGGCAATTTTTTGATGGTGCTGCTGAGCTATCAAAACCCGCTAAGCTAAAATGACCAGATAACGCAGATTTTACGGCGTTTTGCACTTCATCAATGTGATATTGCAAAGCTTGAGACATTGCCACACTTGCTTGATGAAAAAACTGTTGACGATTTTCACTGCTCGGTAAAGTTTCTAGCACATCCACTAATAAATCTGGCGTTTCTAACCCAATTACCACAGCATTATCTAACTCACTGCGATGATAACCTGCGGGGAAATAAGGAATAAAAGGTTTGCAATTAAAATTCACGGTAAAATTAAAATTGCCTTCGCCGCGTGGAGTTAATTCTGCAATTTTTTGCACCGCACTTGCACAATCTAATAATAAATCATAATTTAGAAAGCCATTTTCATCGCGTTCCACATTCACGCAAGCGTTACATAAATCACCATAATCTGCGATTAATTCTGGCAATAAAGCAATCTCTTGTTGGTTTTCGCCTCACCAATCGCAAAGCGAATACGCAATCCGCTCTCATTTAATTCATTGAGCAAAGTTTTAAGCAAGGCTAAATCACGCTTTGCCGTGTCAATGCTGGTCAAATCCAAATATTCACCAAAAGGATTAGTGATAATACGGATAGACTGAATTTCATAACCTTTTTGCTGAATAGCAGGAATAAGCAGGTCAAATTCCGCTTTCGCCATTTGTAGCTGTTGTTGCCATTGTGCTTTATCTTTAGTTAGGGATAAAAACAGGCTGATTGCTCTCACGCGGAAAAGTGATTTATCTTGATACATATTTCTCCTTTTTCTTATTACTTCTCTATTATGATTTCTCGCGCGCAATAGCTCTCCAGCCAATATCACGGCGGAAGAAACGTCCTTGCCATTGAATCTGTTCGGCGAGTTTTAAGGCTTTCTGTTGAGCATCAAGCACGGAATCACCTAATGCGGTGGCACAAAGAACGCGGCCGCCGTTGGTCACTAATTTGCCGTTTTCTTCACTCACGCCAGCAAGGAAAACTTTTTCATCCGCCAGCTCAGTAGTTGGTAAGCCTTGGATGCCATCACCTTTGCGATAATTCGCAGGATAGCCCTCTGCTGCAAGCACGATGCCTAGCGCGGCTTGTTTTTTCCATTGCGATTGAACTTGATCCAACTTTCCTTCGCAGGCTTTTAAGCAAAGTTCCACCAAATCAGAATCCATTCGCATCATAATAGGTTGCGTTTCAGGATCACCAAAACGGCAGTTAAATTCAATCACTTTTGGCTGACCATTTTTATCGATGATCAGGCCTGCATATAAAAAGCCTTTATACACATTGCCTTCAGCAGCCATTCCTTGCACGGTTGGATAAATAATTTGCTCCATCACACGCTGGTGAATTTCAGGGGTAACCACCGGGGCTGGCGAATAAGCGCCCATTCCGCCCGTATTTAAGCCTTTGTCGCCCTCACCTACACGCTTGTGATCTTGGCTTGTTGCCATTGGCTCAACATTTTTGCCGTCCACCATTACGATAAAACTTGCTTCTTCGCCATCTAAAAATTCTTCAATTACCACGCGTGAGCCTGCATCACCAAAGGCGTTGCCTGAAAGCATATCTTTAATGGCATCTTCTGCTTCCGCTAATGTCATTGCCACAATTACGCCTTTCCCTGCCGCTAAGCCATCTGCTTTAATCACAATCGGCGCGCCTTTTTGGCGGACATAAGCAAGGGCTTGCTCCACATCTGTGAAGTTTTGATATTCTGCCGTTGGAATTTGATGACGGGCTAAGAAATCTTTGGTGAATGCTTTTGAGCCTTCTAGCTGTGCGGCTGCTTGAGTTGGGCCAAAAATGGTTAAACCTGCTTGTTCAAAAGCATCGACAACGCCTGCTACCAACGGGGCTTCTGGCCCAACAATGGTTAAGCCCACTTGATTTTCTTGGGCAAATTTCACTAATGCTGGAATATCTGTCGCAGAAATTGCCACATTTTCCACCGCACTTGAAGCCTTTTTCTCTTGCCGTGCCTGCATTGCCCGGGGCAACAAACACTTTACTGGCTAAAGGGGATTGCGCTGCTTTCCACGCAAGGGCGTGTTCACGCCCACCATTTCCGATAATTAAAATATTCATTTTTTCTACCCCACTTTTAATTAATGACGGAAATGACGCATTCCCGTTAGCACCATCACCATATTGTGTTCATCTGCGGCATCGATCACTTCCTGATCACGCATTGAACCGCCTGGGTGAATCACACATTCAATGCCTACTTTAGCAGCGGCATCAATGCCATCACGGAATGGGAAGAAGGCATCAGACGCCATTACGCAATCTTTCACTTCCAAGCCTTCATCTTGTGCTTTAATGCCCGCAATTTTGGCGGAATAAACACGGCTCATTTGTCCTGCGCCAATGCCGATGGTTTGATTATCTTTGGCATACACAATGGCATTCGATTTCACAAATTTCGCCACTTTCCAGCAAAATAGTAAATCTTGCAGTTCTTTTTCTGTTGGCTTACGTTTGCTCACCACTTGTAAATCAGCAAGATCGACCATTCCTAAATCGCTATCTTGCACTAATAATCCGCCATTAACTCGTTTAAAATCTAAGCATTGCTGTGGCTCGCTATGCCATTCACCACATTCTAAAACACGCACATTTTTCTTCGCTTTCAATACCGCTTTCGCCCCTTCTTGCACCACTGGAGCAATAATCACTTCAACAAATTGACGATCAACAATGGCTTGTGCGGTGGCTTCGTCTAAAGGACGGTTAAAGGCAATAATGCCGCCGAAAGCAGAAGTTGGATCGGTTTGATAGGCGCGGTTGTAGGCGTCTAAAATATCCTCGCCTAAAGCAACACCGCAAGGGTTTGCGTGTTTCACGATCACACAAGCAGGTTCATTAAAACTTTTCACACATTCTAGTGCGGCGTCCGTATCGGCAATATTGTTATAAGAAAGGACTTTGCCTTGTAGCTGTTTTGCAGTGGATACGCTGGCTTCTTTTTGTTCTTTTTCCACATAAAATGCGGCGTTTTGATGACCATTTTCCCCATAACGCATTGTTTGTTTGCGAATAAAATTCAAATTCAAGGTGCGTGGGAATTGCCCGCACAAGGCATTTTGCTCTTCTTCATCTGCGGCAAAATAAGGTTTCACCAATTTGCCAAAATAGTTGGCTATCATCGCATCATATTGTGCGGTATGCTCAAAAGCTTTGATGGCTAAATCAAAACGTGTTTCTAAGGTTAAGCCATTTTGATTTTGATCCATTTCAGCCAAAATCGCAGAAAAATCCTGATTATTCACCACAATCGCCACATCTTTATGATTTTTCGCTGCAGCTCGCACCATTGTTGGGCCGCCAATATCAATATTTTCTACTGCATCTTCAAGGGTGCAATCTGGTTTTGCCACGGTTTGGGCGAAAGGATAAAGATTCACCACCACCATATCAATAGGATCAATCTGGTGCTGCGCCATAACTTCATCATCAACTCCACGGCGTCCTAAAATACCGCCGTGAACTTTCGGGTGCAGGGTTTTCACTCGCCCGTCCATCATCTCTGGAAAGCCAGTGTAATCGGATACTTCGATAACGGGCAAACCTTTTTCCATTAATAATTTTGCCGTGCCGCCGGTGGAAAGCAGTTTCACTCCACGTTGCACTAAGCCTTGAGCAAATTCCACAATACCAGTTTTGTCTGAAACACTAAGTAAAGCCTGACGAATTGGGCGATTTGGTTGCATTGAGATTTCCTTTAATTTAATGAAATGAAAAAACGCCCGCATTATAACGCAATCGTTTGCTTTTATATAGCACGAAATCAAATTTCTTAACAAAAACCAACAACTCAAGATTTCCATAGGCAAGGCGTGCCAAAAGTGCGGTGTATTTTTGATTTATTTTTCTTCAAAGACAAAAAACCCGCTAATGCGGGTTAAAATCAACAACTCTAAAAAGACAAAATTAGTTTTATTAGCTCTTCTTGCAAACTTTATTATCTAATGCAAAAGCGCCTGCGCCTAAGAAAACAAAGTTTAAGAAAACTAAAGAATATAATGCAGCAAGCTCGCCTTTATTAACGATTGGCAATAACACGTTATCCAAAGATGCGTGAATTTGGAAATATGCCACAGCCATCATACCAGAAAGAATGAATGCCACCGGGCGGGTAAATAACCCTAAGATCAATAATGCGCCACCAACGATTTCTAACACGCCACCAATGCCCATCATTGAAAAGAGTTCCACAGCACCGTTGCCACCTGTCATTGAAACTGGGTATTCAAAGAATTTTGACGTGCCGTGTAATAAAAACATATAGCCTGCAATAATGCGTAATAATCCGAGTGCATAAGGGCTAATTTTATTTAATGAATTCATAATGTTTCCTTTAAAAATAATCTTACTCCAGTAGGAGCGAAAGAGCGCGTATCATAACGGAATTGCATTACCTATACAATTCATAATAATGAAAATCACTTTTTCTTATTTGTTAATAATGAAACAATTATTCATATATAATCGATCAAAGTATTTTATTAAACCAATCCCACCATTTCAAAAAACTCCCGATAGGCCGCCACTTTTTTGTTAAAGGCAAGTGGATAAGCCCTTGAGGTGGACGGCAGTCGATATAAATTAAGCGAAAAATCGGGATAAGGGTAAGGGATAAAGCTGTTGGTTTTCGGTGCTTTAACCTTTTCAGGCAATAGAGAAAGCAAAATCTCAGTGGCTTTGCCCCCTGTGGTGAAAATCCAGTGGCATTGCGGCACTTGGGGCAACACTTCGCTAAGATTGACGCTTTCCACCACTTTCAAAAATTTATCTGAGGCATTATCTTGCTCTCGAATGGCTTTGCGCACCGTTGGACATAATGCAATGCCCTTTTGCCATAAGAAATCCTTAATTCGAGCGGAATCAAAGCGTTTTTCATTTGGCACTTGAAAATAATCCGCACGTCCGAAAAACACTTCACCATACACGCGCCACATATCATTTTGAAAATTCGGATAATGAAATTCCATACAGCGTTTTTCCGCCTTAGGGGGAAAACTTCCCCTCATCATCACCGTGGCGTGCGGTGGCAATATTGCGGGAAATGGGTGGGTTTCGATTTGCTCACTCATCTATTTTGCCACCTTTAATTGTTGATACAAATAATGGCGATAGCCCGCCAATAATTGCTCATCTTGGCAATCTTGCAGTTTTCCACCGCTTAATTTGCGCATTGCAATATTGGCTTGCATAAATTCATCAGCAGGCAATCCCGCAATTTCTAAAATTAAACCGCCAGCCTGCGCTAAATCAAGGAAATCCTGTTGTTGCTCAAAGTCAGTTTGCATATTGCTACGCACCACAAATTGCGTAATGTAATCTGGATTTGAATAATCAAATTGATAAGTAGGCTGCGCACCACTAATAGAAATTTGGTGATCACCAAAATAAGCCAACACATAAGGTTTATGACGATTTTGCATATAGCGATTGAAATCTTCGATAACATCATTGAGCTTCACAATTCGCTGAATATAATCGTTTAACTCGCCCGTTCCTTTAGCGGTAAACCCTTGATTTTGCAGATTAAATACATTCCCAACATCGTGATAAGGCCCGTGTTCACGCATTGTAAGAACATAAACAAATAAAGGCTGATTTACCTTTTCAAGCGCAGGAATGCCTTCTTTTTGCAAAATTTTCTGCACATATTGGCTCATTTCATCACTGCCAATCGTCCATAAATTTTTGCTTAATGGTGCGGGATAACCTAACTCTTGCGGCTGCAACATTAGATCAAAACCAAGATGATCATAGGCCGGCTTGGCGTTGTAATTGCCTTTCGTGAATGGCGATAAAGCCACGCAATAATAGCCTTGCGCTTTCAGATTTTGGATAAAGCTGTATTGCAAATGCGGCACAACAGAATAAAACACGGCATTTGCCATTGCGCCAAAATCCGTTGAAGGTAACCCAGACAGAAACGCAAACTCCGATTTCCAGGTTGCGCCACCTAAAGTATGCACACGCAAATGGCTGTTAAACTTGGTATCAACCTGATTTTCATACATTGTGATTGGCGGAATATCAGCGTTCTCAAATACAAAGCTATGCGGATTTAGGGTAGATTCCTGAAGCCATACGACAATGTCAGGTTGCTCGTTTTCTGCGCTGAGTGGATAGTCGGGAACACGTTGTTTTTGCTGTAAAAAATAATTTGCATCGCCCTCAAATACTGGGGGCTTAAAAAATACGCCACGGCAAGACATTGGTAGATTTAAAAATACATCGCGTCCATCATCGGGCAACGAATCCAACCATTGTTTAATCGCCGATTTATTTTTTGCTGTAATGACAAATGGAAAAAATTGTGAAAAAAAGCACCGCCACTTGCTAAAAGTCGCCATTCAATGCTTGCTACGTCTGCTGAGGACCAGCCCATCACGGCATAAACCAGCAATCCAATCAAGCCTGCAATGGCGAAAATAGCCGAGCGATAATGCAGCAAAGTTTCCCAATTTCGCCAGTCCAGAACTAAAAGAAATCAGACACCAAGAGCGGTTGTTTATAAAAATGTATTTTCAGGCGATGAAAAAGCATCAGTACCACAAACAGCACCGCAGCAAAATTCAGCCCACGCTGCCACTGACCCTGTAATGCTAAACATCAAACTAAAAAACAACACAAACTGCGCAATCGCAAAGAAATACGTCCAGCGATAATGCGAGTTAATCACAAAAATCACCGCAGCTAGGGTGAAGAGGGAGAGTAGGAGGTATTGCATAGTGAAATTAATGTTTTAGCCTAAATAAAAAATTATGTATAAACCGATTAATACGATCTTTTAAGTTAAAGTATTCGCGTCTGATTTTTGAAAGCAGAGATAGATTCTTTTCACCTCGTTTATCCTCTCCTATAAGAGAGTCAATTCCCTCTATTCGATCAATACAAGGAGGATAAATTGCAAAATTCTCAATTTTGTTTTCATAAAAGCGCGCCATCTGATCATCCACAGGAAAAATCCAAACCTTACAATAATCAAGCAATTTTCTAGCTGCCTTAGGAGTTATAGCATAACCTTGGGCACAAAATAATCCTTATAAAACTTCGTTACTGAAAAATCACTAAATTTTTCACTTCAACTCTTTCAACATTACGATAATTTTATGCAACCATAAAAAGGGTAACTTCCTAAAAGTTCATCTAAATTACTATAAACAGATTTAAAGTTATCAAGAAGACTTATATCATCCTCTAATACAATGATAGGTGTATTGTTGTTAGCACATTCTTTCCACAAAGAATAATGGCTAGCAAAACAACCTAATTCGCCTAATGAAAGAGTTCTTCCTTTTCTTTGAAAATGTTTCTTGGCATTATAATGCGAAAATAAAGTATGCCCAGGATTCTCTCTAGCATTAACCGCAGAAAAAAATTGAAATTTAATGCCTAATTTATCAAATTGCGCTTTAATAAGTCTCTCTCTATCTTTTGCTGATTCAATATGAATCACATAAATAGGTATCATTCGGTTAATCTCCGATTATTGTCAATTGTCATTGCATAAAAAATAACATTACACATATAAAAGAACATTGCATATTCTTTATTTATTAATAAAGAATCCGTTAGATTAAAGAATATTAATCCAAAAATATTTATTACTCCTAATAATGCTATAATCTTTCTATCTTCCACACTCGAATTTTTATAAACATCAATAAAGTATTTTAAGAAAGTATATATTAGCAATAATAATACAAATAACCCAATAATACCCCTATGATAAGTTTGTTCAATAAATTGGTTATGAGAATGGGTATAATCTTTAGTGTAGTTTGGAATTACGCCAGATTCTGCCTGCTCATGACGTTTGTGCAACATGCCATCTCGTCCCCATCCTAAGATAGGCTTTTCTTGAATTGCGTACCAAGCACCTTTATATAAATCAAATCTGACACCAACAGAGCTATGAGCATTAGAATCATCTACATACTGAGTAATGTTATCCAGGGCAGCTTGATATCTTTTGCTAACGCCAAACTGAGGTATAATACTTACAACTATAATAATTGAGATTAGTAACATAAAAAATGAGTAGACCACTCTTTTGAGAGACTTTTTATATTTAAAAATAGAAAAAA
>NZ_PQVI01000023.1 GCF_002921145.1 Avibacterium endocarditidis | reverse complement strand
AAAAACAAAAGGCAAAAGTTTTATCTTAATGGGCGTTTCTAGCACAGGAAAAACTTCGGTAGGTACGGAGGTTTGTCGCCGTTTAGGGTTAAAATTAATTGATGGGGACGATCTCCACCCGAGAGCTAATATCATTAAAATGGGCAATGGGCAGCCACTTAATGATGAAGATCGCGCCCCTTGGCTTGAGCGTATCCGTGATGCGGCATTCAGTCTAGAACAAAAAAGCGAACAAGGGATTATTGTTTGTTCTGCATTGAAGAAAAAATACCGCGATCAAATTCGCGATGGCAACGAAAGCGTGAAATTTCTGTTTTTAGAAGGCAGCTTTGATTTGGTATTAGAGCGAATGAAAAATCGCAAAGGGCATTATATGAAAACAGAAATGCTCAAAAGCCAATTCGATACCTTAGAAACCCCACAAGCTGATGAGCCAGATGTCATTCATATTGATATTGAAGGAACATTTGACGAGGTGGTAGAACGTTGTGTGGTGGCGTTAAAACCGTTTTTGGAATAAATATGGATATTTTAGGAAAACTTTACTTCCTATACGCTTCTCGCGTATAATTTTCTGAGTTTTATTGGAGAAACTATGAAAGCGGTTTTTATTGAATTGCCTCCTTTTGAACGCTATCGAAAAGCGTTAATGACTGATGATGAATATTTTGTTTTGCAAAATGAATTATTGGCAAATCCAGAAAAGGGGGATTTGATTCAAGGTTCGGGCGGTGTAAGAAAAATCCGTATTTCGGATGAAAAGCGTAACAAAGGAAAAGAGGCGGTGCAAGAGTGATTTATTACTGGCTTAGTCGCCAATGTCATTTTTTGATGATTACTGCTTATAGTAAGAAACAGAAAGATGATTTAGCTCCGGAAGAAATAAAAGCGATTTCGCACTTATTAAGCATATTAAGGAGGAATAATGGAACGGAACATTGCAAATGAAATTATTGAGGGATTGAATGCTTACCTTGATTATCAACAAGGTAAAACCACCCTCAAAACCATTGAGCGTGACTTTCCAGCGGAAATGGGCGAAATAAGCGCGAATGAAGTGAAGTCTATCCGTGAAAAACTTAATCTATCACAATCGGTTTTGCTAAGAAATTGAGAATGAGCGTACGCACTTATCAAGGTTGGGAACAAGGCAAAACCACGCCAAATAAACAAGCCGCATTACTCTTGAAGATGATTGAGCGCTCGCCACAAACCTTTGAAGAAATTGTCTCTCTCTAATTTGATCCCCTAATTAATAGGGGATTTCTCTTTTTTACCCCTCTATAAACCCTTTCATAAACCTGTTAAAATCCACAAAATTTTTTTGAGATAAGGACAAAGTGTGGCGTTAATTAGTTTAACTAACGGTTATCTTTCTTTTAGTGATCACCCCTTGTTAGATCACACGGATTTATACATTGAAGCTGGCGAGCGCGTTTGCTTGGTGGGGCGTAATGGGGTAGGCAAATCTACCTTAATGAAAATTTTAGCAGGTGAAATGGTGATGGACGATGGTCGCCTGCAATTTGAGCGTGATCTGGTGATCTCGCGCCTCGAACAAGATCCTCCACGCAATGCACAAGGCAATGTATTTGATTATGTGGCGGAAGGCATTGCCCATTTGGCCGATTTATTAAAAGAATATCACCGCACTTCGGATTTGCTCGAACAAGAATATAGCGAAAGCATGCTAAATCGTTTGGCGGAAATTCAAGCCCAACTTGAACACGCTGATGGTTGGCGGTTTGAAAATAAAATCCGTGAAACCCTAATGAAATTAGGGCTTGAGCCAAATATGCAATTGGCGGATTTATCAGGCGGCTGGCTGCGTAAGGCAGCATTGGCACGCGCTTTGGTATGCGATCCAGACGTATTGTTGCTTGATGAACCCACTAACCACCTTGATGTTGATGCAATTGAATGGCTAGAAAATTTCCTGCTGAGTTTTGCTGGTTCGATCATCTTTATTTCTCACGATCGTGCTTTTATCAGCAAAATGGCCACCCGTATCGTTGATCTCGATCGGGGCAAATTGGTGTCGTACCCCGGTGATTATGCGAAATATCTCATTGAAAAAGAAGAAAATCTGCGTGTAGAAGCCCTACAAAACGAGCTGTTCGATAAAAAATTAGCGCAAGAAGAAGTGTGGATTCGCCAAGGGATTAAAGCGCGGAGAACCCGTAATGAAGGGCGAGTGCGAGCCTTGAAAGCTTTGCGTGAAGAACGCCGTCAGCGTAGAGATGTGCAGGGTAGCGCCAAGTTGCAAGTGGATAATTCCACCCGTTCAGGCAAAATCGTCTTTGAAGTGGAAGATGTAAGCTATGAAATTGTTGGGAAAAAACTGATTTCGCATTTTTCAACCACCATTTTGCGTGGCGATAAAATTGCCTTAGTCGGGGCAAATGGGATCGGTAAAACCACCTTGATAAAATTGCTGTTAGGCGAAATTCAGCCTACATCAGGACGCATTAAATGCGGTACAAAATTAGAAATTGCTTATTTCGATCAATATCGTGCTGATCTCGATCCTGAAAAAACTGTGATGGATAACGTGGCGGACGGTAAGCAGGATATTGAAGTCAATGGCGTAAAACGCCACGTTTTAGGCTATTTGCAAGATTTCTTATTTCCACCTAAGCGCGCAATGGTACCAGTCAAAGCCCTTTCTGGCGGTGAGCGCAATCGCTTATTATTGGCAAAATTATTGCTCAAACCCAATAATTTGCTGATTTTGGACGAACCGACCAATGATCTTGATGTGGAAACCCTAGAATTATTGGAAGAATTGCTGGCAGATTATCAAGGCACGTTGCTGATTGTGAGCCACGATCGTCAATTTATTGATAACACGGCGACTGAATGCTACATCTTTGAAGGCAATGGCGTGATCAATAAATATGTGGGCGGTTTCCACGATGCGAAACAGCAACAAGCCAATGTGTTTGCTTTGAAAGAAGCGGAGCAAGCCAAAGAGAAAAAAGCGAAAGAAAAACAAGCGGAAAGTGCCGGTGGAAATGAGCAAAGTTTCTCACAAACCCGTGAAAAATCGCCCTGTGAAACTTTCTTATAATGAGCAACGAGAGCTAGAGCAATTGCCACAAAAATTGGAAGATTTGGAAGAAAAAATCACCGCACTTCAATCAAGCGGAGGTGTCCGATCCGAATTTCTTTCAGCAAGATCATCAATATACAGCGGACAAACTGCAACAGCTTGCCGATGCGGAACAAGCGTTAGAACAAGCTTTTGCCCGTTGGGAAGAATTGGAAGAAAAGAAAAATATGGCAAGTTGATAACTTGCTATAAAGATAAGTGCGGTGGTTTTTTTAGCAAATTTTATCCATAAAAAAACCGCCACATTAAAAACAAGTGGCGGAGAGGTCTTAAATAAGAAATTAGTTTGAAAAAGACAACTGCAATTTGCAGTGCACTAGCATTTACTAAGACTAGCGAGGCAGGAAATAGTTCACAAAATTTTAATTTTTACTTTTTGCAAAAAGTAGTGATTTGCTCTTCAATACCTTGTGCGTCTAGTTTTAAATCTGCCAAAATTTCTTGTTGTGTGCCTTGTGGAATGAAGAAATCTGGCAGACCTAATTGTAAAAGTGCGGTGGTTTTTGGCTGAGAATTTAGTTTAGCACTTCTGCCACGGCACTGCCTGCACCGCCTTGAATAGCGTTTTCTTCGAGTGTAACTAATAATGAATGGTTTTCAGCCAGTTGCAAAATTAACGCTTCATCAATCGGTTTAACAAATCGCATATCCACAAGGGTGGCGTTTAATTTTTCGGCTACGGCTTTGGCGTTTGGTAATAGTGTGCCGAAATTTAAAATGGCGATCTTTTCCCCTTCGCGCAGTACTTTCCCCTTGCCGAGAGGTAGCATTGCTAATGGTTCAAGCTCTACACCAATGGCATTGCCACGCGGATAGCGCACGGCGGCAGGTTTACCGCATTGATAGCCGGTATAAAGCATTTGGCGACATTCATTTTCATCGCTTGGGGTCATAATCACTAAATTTGGAATACAGCGCATAAAGCTAATGTCGAACGCACCTTGGTGGGTTTGTCCGTCTGTCCCCACCACGCCAGCACGGTCGATGGCAAATAGTACAGGCAGATTTTGAATGGCGACATCGTGAATCACTTGATCGTAGGCACGCTGTAAGAAGGTGGAATAAATGGCTACCACAGGTTTAAACTCGGCAATTGCTAAGCCTGCGGCAAAGGTAACAGCGTGCTGTTCGGCAATGGCAACATCAAAATATTGTTGTGGAAAGCGGTTGGAAAATTCAACCATTCCTGAACCTTCACGCATCGCAGGGGTGATGCCGATTAATTTCGGATCTTGCTCTGCCATTTCACATAGCCAGTTGCCAAAAATTTGCGAATAGGTTGGGGTGGTGGATTTTGGCAATTTTCCGCTTGTGGGATCGAATTTCGGCACACCGTGGAAGCCGATTGGATCTTGTTCCGCAGGGGCATAGCCTTTGCCTTTTTTGGTTTTAATATGCAAGAATTGTGGCCCTTTCAGACTGCTCATATTTTTTAACGTGCTAATTAATTCGTCCACGTTATGGCCATCAATAGGGCCGATATAGTTAAAGCCTAGTTCTTCAAACATTGTGCCAATTGGTGAAACGAAGCCTTTAACGTGTTCTTCAGTCTTTTTCACAAATTCTTTAATCGGTGGCACGCCGGAGAGAATTTTTTTGCCGCCCTCGCGCAAGGTGGAATAGAAAGAACCAGAAAACAAGCGGGCCAGATAGTTGTTCAGCGCGCCCACATTTTCTGAAATAGACATTTCGTTATCATTGAGAATCACCAGCATATCGGTGTGCAATGCGCCAGCGTGATTGAGCGCTTCAAAGGCCATTCCCGCGGTGATTGCGCCATCGCCAATCACACAAACCGTTTTGCGCCCTGCGTTCTCTTTTTCGGCTGCCACGGCAATGCCAAGCCCAGCACTAATAGAAGTGGAAGAATGTCCCACACTTAATACATCAAATTCGCTTTCATCACGCCACGGGAAAGGGTGAAGCCCGTTTTTTTGGCGAATGGTAGACATTTTATCACGGCGTCCAGTGAGAATTTTATGCGGATAGGCTTGATGCCCCACGTCCCAAATGAGCTGATCGAATGGCGTGTTGAACACATAATGCAAGGCAACGGTGAGTTCTACCGTGCCTAAGCCAGAAGCCAAATGGCCGCTACTTTGACTAACACTCTCCAACAAATATCCGCGTAATTCATTACAAAGTTGGGGAAGTTGATCTTTATTTAAAAGACGCAAATCGTCCGGTGAATTAATCAGTGATAAAAGAGGATATTTTTCCATTGTTAATCAAATCCAAAAAAGGGTTAAATTTCGACCGCACTTTAATAATAAAAGGCTTAGGCGGTGTCCAATATATTAATTTTTTCTTGTTACAATAAACTCGCTCAATGCCTTTAATGGCGAGCTATCAAAAGGTAATTTGGCCAAAGCATCAAGGGCTTGTTGATGAAGTTCTTGCGCTTTTTCTTTCGCCCCTTGCAAGCCGAGCAATTTTGGGTAAGTGCTTTTATCTGCGGCTAAATCCGCACCCACGGTTTTACCGATCACAGCACTTTCGCCTTCAATATCTAAAATATCATCTTGCACTTGGAACGCCAGCCCAATGGCATCGGCATAGCGTTCAAGCTGTTGGCAAAGTTGTTTGTCGGCAAAATGCGGTGAACAAAGAAAGCCCATTTTTAATGCACAGCGTAGCAACGCGCCTGTTTTGTTGCGATGAATTCTTTCCAATTCCGCAAGGCTGACTTGTTGATGCTCAGCTTGCAAATCAAGGCTTTGCCCCAAACACATTCCTTGCACGCCAGAGGCTTTTGCCAATTCCGCTACCAAAGCAAGGCGTTGTTCGGCAGATAAATTTGGCGTTTGGCTCAGTAATTCAAAAGCAAAGGCTTGCAGCGCATCACCAGCCAAAATGGCGGTGGCTTCATCAAAGGCAATATGGCAAGTGGGGTGTCCACGGCGTAGAGCATCGTTATCCATTGCAGGCAAATCATCGTGAACTAAAGAATAAGCGTGAATCGCTTCAATGCCTGCGGCGGCATAATCCAAATGCACGAGTTCTGCCCCTAACATTCTGCCTGTGGCATAAACCAAAAACGGACGAACACGCTTTCCACCCAATAAAAGCGCATATTTCATCGCTTCCGCTAGGGAAGAGGGTTGCGTGTCAATTTGCTCAAATTGGTGTTCGAGAAATTGATTAATCCGCTGTTGAAATTGTTGTAAATCCTGTGCAAATTGGTACATAGCAGTGGCTTAGTTATTGGGTTGCTTATTCGTTGTTTTGATAGTCGCTTAATTCTGCTTTATCGCTTTTAGAAAGCAAAATTTGAATGCGCTGTTCCGCTTGTTGTAAACGCGCTTGACCTAATTGCGCCAGCTTAATTCCGCTTTCAAAATCCTTTAACGCCTGTTCTAAAGGCAATTCGCCACTTTCTAAACGAGCAACAATGCTTTCTAATTGGGTTAAGGTGGTTTCAAAATCTAAGCTGTTTTCGTCTGTGGTAGGTTTGCGTGCCATTGTTTTCCTAAGTTCAAGCTAAATAAATGCCACATTGTACTGTATTTTTATGGACTTGTTAAAGCCTATAGCAAGATTGTTACGCAAAAAAATCTCAGAAAAAAGCACCGCACTTTTGTTTCCCTTATTTAGCCCCAAAACAGGCGAGAGCAGTGGACGAGAAAAATTGGGGATTTGCAAAAGATGTTGTACAATACCGCCCAATTTTTTTGCTTAAAACAGAAGTATTCCAATGAAATTTATTATTAAACTTTTCCCTGAAATTATGATTAAAAGCGAAAGCGTGCGTACGCGCTTTATTAAAATTTTGACAGGGAATATTCGCAATATTTTGAATAAATATGACGACACAGTGGCCGTGGTGAAGCACTGGGATTATATCGAAGTGCGGTCAAAAAATGCGGAAAATCGTGCCTTATTAATTGAATTATTAGGACGAATCCCTGGTATTCATCATTTTCTTGAAGTGGAAGAAAAACCGTTCAACAGCGTGCAAGATATTTTCCAACAAACCTTGCAAGATGTGGCACATCTCCTTGAAAACAAAACCTTTTGTGTGCGTGTAAAACGTAAAGGCAAGCACGATTTCTCTTCTCTTGATGTGGAACGCTATGTCGGCGGTGGCTTAAATCAACATATCGCCAGCGCGAAAGTGAAGCTCAGCAAACCTGATGTTACTGTTCGCATTGATATTGAAGACGACAAAATGATGTTGGTGAAAGCACGTCATACAGGGCTGGGTGGTTATCCTATTGGCACGCAAGAAGATGTGCTTTCGCTTATCTCGGGTGGCTTTGATTCGGGCGTATCCAGTTATATGCTGATTCGCCGCGGCTCGCGCGTGCATTATTGCTTCTTTAATCTAGGTGGTGCGGCACACGAAATCGGCGTAAAACAAATGGCGTATCACATTTGGAATCGCTTTAGTGGCTCGCACAAAGTACGTTTTGTGGCGATTAATTTTGAGCCTGTGGTGGCAGAGATTTTAGAAAAAATTGACAATGGCCAAATGGGCGTAGTGTTAAAACGAATGATGGTGCGCGCTGCAAGCAAAGTGGCAGAACGTTTTGGCATTCAAGCCATTGTTACGGGCGAAGCACTCGGTCAAGTTTCCAGCCAAACCCTCACCAATTTACGCCTGATTGATGAAGCTGCCAATGCCCTTGTGTTGCGTCCACTTATCACCCACGATAAAGAACAAATTATTGCAATGGCAAAAGAAATTGGCACAGACGATATTGCGAAATCAATGCCAGAATTTTGTGGCGTGATTTCAAAAAATCCAACGGTTAAAGCAGTGCGAGAAAAAATTCTTAGCGAAGAAAATCATTTTGATTTCAGCGTATTAGAAAGTGCGGTGCAAAATGCGCATGCGCAATATTTAGACATTCGCCAAATTGCAGAACAAACGGAAAAAGACGTGGTGGAAGTGGACACCATTTCCGTATTAGGCGAAAATGACATCGTCATCGACATCCGTAGCCCCGAAGAAACAGACGAAAATCCGTTAGAACTGGCAGGGCAGGAAGTGCGTTTAATCCCATTCTATAAACTTTCTACTGTATTCCCAGACTTAGACCAAAGCAAAAATTACGTCCTTTACTGCGAACGCGGCGTAATGAGCAAACTCCAAGCCCTTTATTTAAAAGAAAATGGGTTTGGGAATGTGAGAGTGTTTAGGAAGTAAATGGAATCACCGCATTTTATCAATTTATAAGTGCGGTGATTTTTTTGTCATTTTTTCTAATACATTATAAATAACTCACAAAATTTGCTAGATCGATTTGCTTAGGCTCACGGCTGGCTTTTTCTTTCCCTGTGCCTAGCATAATAAAAGCGACCACTTTATCGTTTTGATCACATTGTAGCGCTTGGCGTAACTCAGAGCCATCAACCCAAGGGCCAGTTACCCATACATTGTCAAAGCCTTGTGCATTGGCGGCAAGTTGCATTGCGTAAGTGGCGCAACCTGCGGTAAGCATTTGTTCCCAAGCAGGGACTTTAGCAATATCTTTTTGGATTTTTGCAATCACGGCAATGATCATTGGCGCGCGATTCGGTAAATTTTCCGCTTTTTTCAACCGCTCTTCACCAAGGTTAAGTTCTTGTACGGCACTTTTTAATAAGCCGCCAAGTTTGTTTAAACCGTCTTTTTCAATCACTACAAAGCGATAAGGTTGCAATCTACCGTGATCAGGGACGTGCAATGCGGCTTGGAAAATCTGTTCAAGTTGTGCTTGGTTTGGCGCAGGCGCAAAGAGTTTCTTGTTAGAACGGCGTGAAGTGAGTAGGGTTAAAGCGTCCATAATCAGTCCTTTTGTGATCATTTTTGTTATGAAAAGTGCGGTGGATTATAGCATAGTTTTTGGTCTTATAGATGATATAGAAAAGCCCCTTATATCGGGGGCTTATGTAATTAGTTCTTTTTACTCTCTTTATCGGCTTCTTTTGCTGCGTGATTAATGCCAGCACCAAAAGCTAAAACTACAGCCAATAAAACTAATAATCCAATAGTAAGCTCCATTTAGCCCTCCTTCGTATCTGGAATTAGTTTTTTTTATCTTCTTTTTCAGCTTGTTTTATGGTGTGGTTAATGGCAGCTAAAAAGCCAGAACAATCCCTAAAAGAACAAGTAATCCAATGGTGAGTTCCATTTAATCCTCCTTTGATAGCTGGGATTTGTGTTTTCTAAGCAACTTTCCAGCAACGAGAGTGGCATAAATAACAAACATTAATGTAAGACTACTCATAATTTTAAATAGTATTCCATTCTGACCAAATATTATCACGGGGACTGCAAGTATCGCAACTTTGGCAATATCTTCTACCATTTTGCCCAAGCTTCTAAGGTTTCGACTTCGATCGGGCGTTTGAATAAATTTAACATTGGATTCTCCTTGTGGTGAGAGAAACCATAGCAAAACCTTTTGAAGTGCGGTGATTTTTGGTGAGTTTTGCGATCCAGATCGAGAAAACAGCTCAAAGCGGATAAAAACAGTCATTCTGGAAAGAATTATTCGCATTTGGGTATTAATCTGTTTATGATACGCCTCTCAAATAAAATCAAAAAATAAGGAAATCTATGAAATCGCTGATGAAACTAGGCTCTATGCTGTGGCGAGGATTAAATTTTGTGCGCAATGTTGTGATGAATTTAGTCTTTCTTGTTTTTGTGTTGTTTCTTTTTACGGTGGTGAGTTTGTTCACAAATGCAAATAAAGAAACCCAAGCGCCACTGGGCGCAGATGAAGGCGCGTTATTGCTCAATTTAGATGGATATTTAGCGGATAATCGTGAAGAAATTCACTCTTTGCAAGATTTGTTGAAAGAAGTGGATTCTCAGTATGTGCCGCGTCAAATTTCTACCTTTGATTTGGTGTATAGCATTCGATCTGCGGTGAATGACCCACGCATAAAAGGCTTGGTGTTAGATCTGAATCGTTTTGAAGGCGCTGATTTGCCTGCGATTAAATATGTGGGCAAGGCGATTAATCAGTTTAAGCAAAGTGGTAAGCCGGTGATTGCTTATGCGGATAGCTATACGCAAAAACAATATGTACTCGCGAGCTATGCCGATGAAATTTATCTCAACCCGATTGGTGCGGTGGAAATTCAAGGCTTGGCATTGGAAAACCTGTATTACAAAGATTTGCTCGACAAGCTAAAAATCACGCCACATATTTTCCGTGTAGGCACGTATAAATCTGCCGTTGAGCCGTTTTTGCGTAATGATATGTCGGCAGAAGCCAGAGCCAATATGCAACGTTGGTTAAGCACAATGTGGACGGATTATAAAACGCTGATCGCAAACAATCGCCAAATCCCTGTTGATAATGTATTGCCTGAAGCGGAGCAATATTTTGCGAATTTGAAAGCATTAAATGGCGATTTGACGGCTTATGCCCAACAGCAAAAATTTGTGACGCAACTTGCCGATCGTTTTACTTTAGAACAAAACTCACCGCACTTTTGGCAAAAATGCAGAGGGAAAAGCAAAATTGTTGCCATTTGATCGCTATTTGGCAGATTTACCTGATCGCATTGAAGGGGAAGGTAAAACACGCATTGCGGTGGTCAATGTCGAGGGTGCAATTATTGACGGTGAAACCGATGACAATGGTGTTGGCGGTGATACGATTGCTACATTGCTGCGTCAGGCTTATGAAGATGAAAAAATCAAAGCCGTGATTTTGCGTGTAAATAGCCCCGGTGGCAGTGCCTTTGCGTCAGAAATTATCCGTCAGGAAATTGTGCATTTACAGCAAGCAGGCAAGCCAGTGGTGGTGTCAATGGGGGCAATGGCCGCTTCAGGTGGTTATTGGATTTCTAGCACGGCAGATTATATTTTAGCTGATGCGGATACCATTACGGGATCTATCGGTATTTTTGCAATGTTCCCAACCTTTGAGAAAGCCGTAGCAGAAATTGGCGTGAATGCTGATGGCGTGGCTACTTCACCATTAAGTCAGCAGTCTTCTTTTGGTGGCATCTCAAAAGTAAAAAGTGATCTTTATCAACTGGAAATTGAACATGGTTACGATAAATTCCTTTCGCTTGTCAGCAAAGGCCGTCAGCTAGCTAAAACAGACGTGGATAAAATCGCACAAGGTCAAGTATGGTTGGGATCGGAAGCCTTGCAAAATAAATTGGTGGACGAGCTAGGCGATTTTGATCGTGCGGTGGAAAAAGCAAAGGAATTAGCTAAAGCAAAACAAAACGAGCAAAGTGCGGAAGAATTTAGTGTGGAATGGTTAATTGAACGCAATGATTCTATGCTTGATGCCTTAGTGAAAAGCTTTGGCAAAGGCGCGCAACAGCAATTATTCAGTGCGCTTGGCTTGGCAAAACCATTTAATGAAGTAAAACAACAGCTCAACCAACTGAGCCAATTTAACGATCCAAAAGGGCAGTATTTATACTGTATTAACTGCGGAACGTTACGCTAAAAATTATTTTCCCCTTTTATGTAAATAGAAGGGGAAAATTTTTAAAAATTGCACCGCACTTTTTGTTTCTTTTTATTTCTATTATTTTTTCTATTTATTGCTAGCGGTTTCTTGGCATAACCCAAGCTGGCTTAAAAAGTCCACAAAGGCTTTCACTTTCGCCGCCAAATGACGGCGGTGGGGATAGACAATATTCATATCAATTTGATGTTGCGGATAGTCAGCCAGCACTTCCACTAATTCCCCTGAAGCTAATTCATTTTCGATCAGAAAACGTGGTAAATTCACAATGCCAAGCCCTGATTTTGCCAGTTCTGCCAAAGCCAAGCCACTGTTGCACATAACATCAGCCTGTACACGCAAGCGCTCAATTCTTGTACCGTTGATAAATTCCCAAAATACTTGATTATTATTGGATTTATACAGCATTATTTTGTGTTGATAGAGTTCTTCTGGCGTTTGTGGAATACCCTTTTTAGCGAAATAATCGGGCGATCCCACAATGTGCATTGTTGAACTTGCAATTTTTTTCGCCACCAGCGAACTGTCCTGCAAATTGCCAATGCGTAAAGCGAGATCAAAGCCTTCGGTGATTAAATCCACTAAACGATCGTTAAATTCAATGTCCACTTCAAGATCAGGATTGGCGTGTAAGAATAAGCCCAAATTAGGCGCAATAAAACGCAAGCCAAAATCACGCGGCACGGAAATATGTAGCTTGCCTTGTAATGCACTAGCAAGATTGCTGATACTGGCTTCGGCATCTTGTAATTCTGCCAGAATAGGCTGGCAACGTTGGTAATAAAGCAGCCCCGCTTCAGTTGGCACAATCTTTCTAGTGGTGCGCTGCAACAAGCGGGTTTTCAGCTGTTCTTCCAGTTGTGAAACTAGCTTACTCGCCATTGCTACGGAGATATTTTGCTGTATAGCGGTTTGGGTAAAACTTTGCGTTTCCACCACTTTACAAAAGACAGAAATTGCATTGAGTTTATCCATTTATTCTTCCTTTTTTAAAAAAATGATTGACCAATCCACAGATAGTCCGCAATATATCGGGCAATTTTACACAAGTTAGCAGAAATTAGGTAAAGAAAAAGATGAGTAAATCTTTAGTGATTGTGGAGTCGCCAGCCAAGGCGAAAACCATTAATAAGTATTTAGGAAAGGATTATATAGTGAAATCCAGCGTAGGGCATATTTGCGATTTACCTACCGCTGGAATGAGTACTGGTGAAAAAGCCAAGGCAATTTCTACCAAAGGATTAAGCCCCGAAGAAAAGCAAGCCATTAAGCAAGAAAAAGAACGTAATGCCTTGGTGAAGCGTATGGGGATCGATCCTTATCACGATTGGAAAGCCAATTACCAAATTTTACCGGGTAAAGAAAAAGTGGTGGCGGAACTCAAATCGCTGGCGAAAAAAGCGGATCATATTTATCTCGCTACCGATTTGGATAGAGAAGGGGAAGCCATTGCTTGGCATTTGCGTGAAGTGATTGGTGGTGATGATGATCGCTTTAGCCGCGTGGTATTCAACGAGATCACCAAAAATGCCATCACTCAAGCCTTTGAACACCCAGAACATCTCAATATGGATCGTGTTAATGCCCAACAAACACGCCGTTTTCTTGATCGCGTGGTGGGCTTTATGGTATCGCCATTATTATGGAAGAAAGTGGCGCGCGGTCTATCAGCAGGGCGTGTGCAATCGGTTGCGGTGAAATTATTAGTAGAACGCGAGCGTGAGATCAAAGCTTTCCAACCTGAAGAATATTGGGAAGTGGCGGTGCAAACGGAAACCGCACAGAAAATCGGCTTGCGTCTTGATGTAACCAGTTTTAAAGGGAAAAAATTTGAGCCGAAGAATGCGCAACAAGCGCAAAGTGCGGTGGATTTTTTACAAAAATCCGATTATATCGTTTCTGATTTAGAAACCAAACCGACTAGCTCAAAACCGAAAGCGCCTTTTATCACCTCAACCTTGCAACAAACAGCAAGCACAAGGTTAAATTTTGGCGTGAAAAAAACAATGATGCTTGCTCAACGCCTCTACGAAGCGGGCTATATCACCTATATGCGTACTGATAGCACCAACTTAAGTCAAGATGCCTTAAATATGGTGCGTGATTATATCGGTTCACATTATGGCGACAGTTATTTACCGAGCAAACCGAATTTTTATTCCAGTAAAGAAAATGCGCAAGAGGCGCACGAAGCTATTCGTCCTTCTGATGTGCGTGTATTGGCTGCAGATCTACAAGGAATGGAAAAAGATGCGGTGCGTTTATATGATCTCATTTGGCGTCAATTTGTGGCTTGCCAAATGCCGGCAGCCCAATATGACAGCTCAACGCTCACGGTAACGGCAGGCGATTATAGTCTGAAAGCCAAAGGGCGTATTTTGCGTTTTGACGGTTGGACAAAAGTGTTACCGCCAATGAGTAAAAGTGCAGAAGATCAAGTGCTTCCAGCCGTTGTGGTGAACGATCAGCTAAATTTAAAAGAAGTAATCCCACAGCAACATTTCACTAAACCACCTGCGCGCTTTACTGAAGCGGCACTGGTAAAAGAGCTGGAAAAACGCGGAATTGGTCGCCCTTCTACTTATGCCGCGATCATTTCCACCATTCAAGATCGTGGTTATGTGCGGGTGGAAAATCGCCGTTTTTATGCGGAAAAAATGGGGGAGATTGTTACCGATCGCCTTAACCAATCTTTCACCGATTTAATGAATTATGATTTCACCGCCAATATGGAAGATGTGCTAGACCAAATTGCCAACGGTGAAAAAAATTGGAAAGCGGAATTAAATCAATTCTTTAAAGATTTTTCTGCACAGCTTAGCCAAGCCGAATTAGATGAGCTAGAGGGCGGAATGAAGCCAAATAGCCTTGTGCTAACCGATATTAAATGCCCAACTTGTGGCCGTCCAATGGCGATTCGTACTGCAAGTACAGGCGTATTCTTAGGCTGTTCAGGCTATGCCTTACCACCAAAAGAGCGGTGCAAAACGACAATAAATTTAATTCCAGAAGCGGAATTATTAAATGTGTTGGACGAAGCTTCTGAAACCAAAGCCCTAATGGATCGTAAGCGCTGCCCGAAATGTGGTACGGCAATGGATAGTTATATTATTGATCCACAAAGAAAACTTTATGTATGCGGAAATAATCCAAATTGTGATGGCTATGTGGTGGAGCAAGGCGAGTTTAAGATTAAAGGTTATGACGGCCCAGTGGTGGAATGTGATAAGTGCGGCGCAGATATGCACTTAAAATTGGGGCGTTTTGGCAAATATATGGCTTGTACCCAATGTGATAACACGCGCAAAATCTTAAAAAATGGCGAAGTTGCACCACCAAAAGAAGAGCCAGTACATTTCCCAGAGCTAAAATGTGAAAATTCTGATGCGTATTTTGTATTGCGTGATGGCGCAAGTGGCGTGTTTATGTCTGCGCATAATTTCCCGAAATCTCGTGAAACTCGCGCAGCTAAAGTAGCTGAATTGGCGCAATATCGTGATCGTCTGCCTGAAAAATTGCAATATTTAGCCGATGCACCACAGAAAGATCCTGAAGGTAATGAAGCCATTGTTCGCTTTAGCCGTAAGGAAAAACGTCAATATATTACTTCTGAAAAAAATGGTAAAGCCACCAAATGGCGTGCTGACTATATTGACGGAAAATGGGTTGAGAATGGTAAATAACCCTTTGATATAGAAGTTATTTTGTGAAAAGGCGATATTAATCAGCTAGAAAGTGCGGTGGAAAA
>NZ_PQVI01000022.1 GCF_002921145.1 Avibacterium endocarditidis | reverse complement strand
GCGTTGCGCCGTTAGAAGCTGACGAAAAGGCGGAAACCATAATAGAAAGGGAAAAGGTACTCACCGCCAGCATACTCGATGCCATAATGCTGAGAATATCATTGAGCAGTTCTTCGCTAATATCAGGTATTATATCTATCGGCAATGCTTTATTTTTAATAAACGCAGAGAAAAGCGCCAAAAACACGGCAAATAATGCACCTAAAATTGGGGTGAGCCATAACCCATTACTTGGTTTTTTTAGCCATAAAATTAGGGGAAAGAGTTTTTCTTTGAAGTAGCTTAGCATTAATAACCTTACATATTTTGAGAGCTAATTGATATTAGCCCTATGCTGATTAGAAACTTTTACTAAAGTTAAAATAAATATTGTGCTTATCGTAGCTATAAAAAGGATTATTGCTATTTACTTTATTATATTCCCAAGTAATTTGCGGTGTAATACCAAAAAACTTCAGATTACGATGCCAAAGTGTCAGCTGCGGAGAATATTCGTGATCAATTTGCTTTTTTGCTAACATTCTTCCTGCAGCTAAATATCTTCTCTGTGCATAGCTAAATACTAGACGAGTGGACAATCCAAAATCCCATTCTTGCACCCAACCTATGCGAATACCTACGCGATTGAATGCCTCATCTTTATCGCGGGCATTGCTGCGATAATAATTTGTACCAACAAACCAAAATTGGGTACTTTTAGGGATATATAATAAACTTATATCAGCAAAATAACGGTTGCCATTTAGATGCTTACGAGTCTTATAGCGTATTTCAGAGTATTCTAAAGTATTAGCTAATTTCCACTGATTATTTAGCCAATAACTTGAACTGAGTCTGACACCGCTATTTTGTGAAAATTGTTTTAAACTCTTACTACCTGATGCGCCACCACCATACCAACGTTTACTTGTAAATGGCATTAAAAGGGTTTCAAAATAGGTACTATGATAGCCTATCCCAAGACCTGAACGAAATTCTAGTTCATTATATTTTTTATTATCCCAGTAATAGCGACCAATTAGATCTAAATCAAGCTGGGTAAAATAGCCATTTTTTATTTCCCATTGTTTAGATGCGCCTAAATTATAGGAAAATCCTTCCGCACTTTCAGAATCCCAAGCTTTCCAGTTTCCTATGTAGGTGTCTGATTTAGGGGCATTATTAATATTGTTGTCTTTAACATAGCTAATACCGCCATAGAAACGCCAGCTTTGTCGTTTTTTCAGTGCAGTAATATAGTTATCTATCACTTGATAATTTGTTGAGGATAATGATTCAGAACGTAATTTTGTGAATTGATCGAGCGCAGCTTCATTATCATAGTTTAAATATAATACTTGCGCTAATTGAAATCTTACGGGGGTAATTTGTGGATAATTACTGATAATTTCACGATAAAAATCAATAGACTGATGATAATTTTCTTCTTTTGCAGCAAGAATTGCTTTACACCATAAAATCAGAGTAGGATCGGTATTAGTTTGTTGTTGATAAAGGGGAAAAAGTAACGCCACTGCCTCACTATTGTTTTGGGTAACAGCTGGAATTAAAGCGCGTATAATTAAATCAGGGTGTTTAGCTAATTCTTCCTTTGAAATAGATAATGTATTTTTGGTGTTTGCTGTATCAGGGCGATCAATTAATGGCTTAGAGGGATCAATTTTTACCTCTGGAGTATTTTGTTGTTCGCTTTGATCTAATCGTTCGTTTGCAGGTAAAACTTGTTGATTTCCGTTTGCTGAAATTGTAAACATTAGTGCTAATGTGGCAAAAGGAAATGTTAGATGATGTTTCAACATAAAACCTCACTATGAAAAAAGCCATTCAAGCGAATGGCTTTTAGTAAGAAAATTGACAATATTATTCTGATTTGCTCGCTGCAAAAACAACGCCCCATTTTTCATTATGTGCCGTACCTGCTACTTCTTTAGCATTTTCACCATAGAATTTTGCATTTAATGGCGCTGAGAATTGGGCATCATTTTCAATATTGAGAGATTGTCTATTGGTGTCATCCTTAACTGAAACACTGACTTCACCATTTACGATAGTATTTCCCGCAATTTTTCCATTTTTAATATCAAACACACCACCGTCATCATTATATAAATTTCCCGATACGGTTTTATTGTCAAAATCAGCATTAATGCGAACGCTTAATTCATTTGCTAGCCCTTTATTATTTATGTCACCTAAAGGTATAAGTCTTGCTGTATCTTTTCCTTCATATACAACTTGACCGCTTGTAGGAATTTGATCTTCTGGTGTAGGTTTTCCTTGAACAAAGGCGTATAGTGTTTCATTATCTAATACAGCACCTATTTTCACAGATTTAACATTTCCTTGTGTGCCACAACAAACATAGCGTTTTCCATCATTAACCCATAAATAGCTAATATTTACTGTGTTGCCCGAAATTCCTGCTAAGTTAGGGATAAGGGAATATGATTTTCCATTAACCACAATGGTATCAATAGAATCTGAATTAATTGTTGTTGTGCCACCTGGATTAGCCGGTTCTCCAAGTTTGGAATTAGAAGAGAAAGCATAACCAGAGAATTCAGCAGGTGCAGGTTGTGGTTCAGTATTGCTTGAGTTTGAGGTATCTGGCTGCGAGCCTGTGTTATTGCTTGTGGACGTTTCTGGTTGGGTTGTTGTGTTATTATTTGTTGATGTATCAGGTTGAGATGTTGATGAAGTCGTTGTATTAGATGAAGTATTGTTAGCCGCTGGCTCATCAGAAGAACCGCTACCACCACTGCTACAAGCTGTTAATGCAGATAACATTAATGTTGCTAATGTAATTTTACTGTTTGGTTCATAATTGTCATCCTTTGGTTATTTAGTTAAATAAAAGTTAGAATAGCAAGTACCTTGCTTTGTTCATCTTATATCAGTGAATGGGATAGGACAAGATTAAATTTCATTTAATAAGCATTTTATATCATAGGGGGAGAGTATCCCCCTAGATACAAGTGGCTAGAATTTATAAGACACAGAAGCATTGATATTACGCTCAGCACCGTAGTAGCAGTAATAATCGCAGCCTGCGATATAACGGCGGTTGCCGACATTTTCTACATTTAACTGAGCAATCCAGTTAGAATCAAATGCGTAGCGTGCCATTAGATCTACCACAGTGGCGGATGGTACTTCTTTGCCTGAATAAAGTGAACCTTGAGAAGTAACACTTTTACCAATATAACGTACGCCTGCGCCCACCGTTAAACCATTTAATGCGCCGTTATCAAAGGTGTAATCGGTTTTCACAGCAAAAGTATGTTTTGGAATTAATGGGTTACGCACATCGCCGCTCTCTTTACGAGTGATTGATTTCAAATAGGTATAAGCTAAGCCCATATTCCAGTTGTTAGTTACATTCACATCGGCTTGAACTTCCACCCCTTTGCGATGCACAGGATTGGCATTGCTCACTGTTTTACCTAAACCATTCGACACTAACGCACCTTTATCTTTAGCTTTGAAAGCAGCAACGGTGATTGATCCGTTTAACCAGTCTGGCAAATATTTGATCCCCACTTCATATTGGTGAGTGATATTTGGATCATAAAGTTTTTGATTGCCACTTAATCCCACTGGTAAATTAAAGGATTCACTGTAACTAAAATATGGATTTAAGCCAAATGGCGCTTCATACATTAATGACGCAGAATAGGACGTATTGCTGATTTTTTGTGAAGATGTGTATTCATCTTGTTTCGCACGATCGTGGCGTACCCCAAAGTTTAACACAAGGCTATCCATAAAACGGCTTTGATTTTGTAAATAAAGCCCAAGTTGGCGCGCAGTGATGTAGGTATAAGGGGCATTGATGATTTGAGCCTGATTATAGCCAGAACGAGCCTGTTTTAAATTCACCGCAGAGGTGCTGCCAAATAGGGTATAGTAGGCTTTCACTTTTTGATGACGATAATCTGTTCCCACGACTAAGGTATTTTTCAGCCAATCGTTGCTATATTTCCAAGTGAGGTAATTATCTAGGGTATGAGAAATAGATGTGCCGTCATTAAATACGACACCGCGAGCCAATTCATAACCTGCCGCACTTGGTGCTTTTGGCGTCCAGTCTGCATTATAAGCAGAAGGATAAGCATAAGAACCACGGTGATAGTTATTGGCATAAGTGTAGCGATAGCTACTGTCAAAACTTAAATTATCATCAAATTGGTGGCTAAATTCATAGCCGATATTGTATTGACGGTTGTATTCACGATCATTGACTGGATCACCAAGGTTGGTGGAACGCCCAATATAGCTACCATCAGGGAATGGCATGAGCGAACCTTCTTGTGGCAAGAAATTCGAGCTTGGCACGCCTTTATCAAATTGATAGCTGGTTAAAAGGGTTAAACGAGTGCGATCAGAAATATCCCATTCCAAAGATGGTGCGAAATAAACGGTTTTATTTTTGTTGCGTCCCATTGTCCATTTTTAGACGAAAATGCACCCACTAAGCGATAACGCAGATCATCATTATTGCCGATGAGATCCGTATAATCTACGCCGACGCCATATTGATGATGATTTCCAGCGTTAAGGGTAAATTCCCCTTTGCCAATTTGATCTTTATGCGGACGCTTGGTGACATAGTTGATCAAACCACCTGAGTTTGCTGCGCCGAAGGTCATTGCGTCTGCACCTTTGGTTATTTCCACCGCTTCTAAGCCAAAGGTGTTTACATAAGGGGTAAAAAAGCCATAGCTTGCCATTGGTAAACCATCAAGAGCTTGCGTAACCTCCGCACCACGCACTCTAAACCAGTTGGTGTTGGTATCTTCACCAAACACTTGGTTTTCAAAGCCCGCTTGATAACGCCCGATTTCATCGGCTTTAGTGATATTTTGCTGATCCAGTTGTTCGCGAGAAAGGGAAACTGCAGATTTAGCTTGATAAATCGGCACTTCACCCATACGGTACATCGATCCCGCTTCTACCGTGATCGCCTCCAACTCTTCCGCCCAAAGATTTTGCGAGGCGAGTAAAAGTGCGGTGGATAAAAGGGATAATTTAAAAACAGCTTTTGGCATAAATAGTCCTTAATTTACTACAAGTTACAGCTTAAATAAGGGGCGTTTCCGCCCCACGAAAATAAAATTATTTGTTCACTTTAAAAGTATAAGTGCTATAAAGTTTACGTTTTTGGCACACTTTTTGATCTGGGTAATCCATTTCATAAATTGCCTTGATTTTCCAAGTCCCCGCTAAGGCAGGAATGAAATTCACCTTGCCTTGAGCGTCCGTTTTGCCAGAGAAAGCTTGCGGTTCACGGTGATCGTAAACGGCTTTTTCATCAAGTTTGGTAAATTCGTTGGTCGTGCCGATCACGCTCACGCCTTTTGCGGGCTGACCTTGATACAACACTTGCACAGGGAAGACTTCCATCGGGCTTAGCGTGGTTGGATCAACCAATGGCACAATTTCCAACGGTAATCCCACTGGGGCAATGGCAAAGTCGCTCACATCAACGCCCGTGTTTACATAGGTTGAAGCGAACATACTGGATTCTTCGCAGTAATTGGCATCTTTCATTTGAGTGAGATTTTCACGCTTCCAGCCGTTGTCATTTTTCGACCCAAAATGTCGGTTTATAGCTGCCCGAAATTTTGTATTCCGCTTTCGCCAACGGGCTGGTGGTTACATAGTGAAAATTTTCGCCCTTTTGGGTGAGGGTAGTGCTTTTGCCGTCCGCACTGTGCAACACCAGCGGATTTAAAATATTTAAACGCCCCTCAGCAATTTTTTCCCCTTCAGGGAAAACGATCGCCATAGCCAAGCACCGCAAGCAAATCTTTGCCCGCTTCCGCTTGTTGTGCATATGCCCATAAATCGTGTGCTTGCCCTGCCAGAGGGAACGCCAAGCCACATACTAAGGCGAGATGAGTGAGTTTTTTCATTTGATGTCTCCTATTTTGTAAATAAAAAAACGTGGAATTTTCTGACCGCACTTTTCTACCTCTATTTTCAAAGTGCGGTGTAAAATTCCGCCATATTGCCGTTCAATTTCAACCGTTGAAAGCAAACGGCGATAACTTTTTAGCTTTTGGAACAATATCTTGCATTACAGCGAATTTCATTGAGCGAAGCCGATACGTTCAGCAAAACAAGGCTTACGCACGCCTTTTCCCGTCAAGCCGATGGCTAGATTTTTTTCATCAGCCATAAAAAATACGTTCCACCGAGCAAGGTGGCAACCAAGCCCGCCGGGATTTCGTAAGGGAACAACAACTGTCGCCCGAGCCAATCTGCCATAATCATCACCGTTGCTCCTAATAAGCCTGCCGCCAACAGTTGGCTTTTGCTGTGGCGGAAGCCAAGGCTGTATGCCAAATGAGGGGCAAGCAAGCCGATAAAACTAAGCGATCCCACAATTAAAGTGGCGAGCAAGGTGAGTAAGATGGCAAATAAAAACAAAATGCTACGCGATTGTACAAGGTTCACCCCAAGGGATTGAGCCACTACGCTATTTAAGCTGAGTAAATCTAGCCAGCGAACAAAAATAAAGCTCAAGGCGAAAAGTACCGCTGCGATAATCAGCATTGGGATTGCCACATCATTGCTGGCGTAATAGGTTGAACCCGATCCCCAGCTTAATAATTGCCACGCGCGAGGATCGCCGCTAGCGATAAGAATGCGTTGCACGGCGTCAAATAAGGCGGAAATGCTAATTCCTGTGAGCAACACCTGATCAGGTTGCAAGCCGTTGCGGCGGTTGATAAGCCAGATTAATCCTAAGATCAATAATGCTCCCAACGCCCCCCATAACACATATTGGCTAAGTACGCTCGCCCCTGCAACAAAAATCGCTAATAACACGCCAAAGCTCACGCCGGAAGTAATACCCAGTAATTCAGGGCTTGCCATTGGATTGCGGCTTAAGCGTTGTAAGATCGTTCCCGCCAAAGCGAGCATTATGCCTGCACAAAGGGCATAGGCAAGGCGTGGGAAACGCAAGTTGAACAGGCTTTGATCTAAGTAAACTTGCCAGCCGTTTACACCTTGAGCTAAAAATAAAGAACAGCCTAACGCGGCAGCCAAAAACAGCGGTAAATAAAGTGCGGTGCTTTTTGATGATGTTTTTTTCCACGCATTTTGCCCAAGGGGTGAACTGTCCACCACTCGTCCATATTGTTGGCGATGACGAAACACTAGCCACAACAGCAACGGCGTACCGAATAATGCGGTAACCGAGCCAGTCGGCAAGCCTACGCCCCATTGTTTTTCGATCAGTTGCAAGGTTAAATCAGCGATCAATAACAGCACGCCCGAAAAATAGGCACTTCGCCACAATAAAGTTCGGAAATCCGCACTATGGTATTGGCGTGCAATGGTGGTGGCGGCTAAGCCAATAAAGGCGATCATTCCTACGCGGCTGACGATAATAGCGACCAAATAAGCGGCAAGCAACACACCGAGCAGGCGGATTCTTTTCACATTCACGCCTAAACTTTGTGCGTTACTTTCTTGTAATTGCAGAATTTGCAACGCTGGGCTAAGTAGCACGATGCCAACAATGGCAGGGGCGAGTAACGGCAGCAGGGTTAGGCTGTCATACCAGCTTTCTTGTACCAGTGAGCCGCTGCCCCACACGAGCAAGCCACGGCTTTCTTCAGGGTAAAAAAGCATTAAAAGGGAAGAAAACGCCCCAAGATAAAAACTCACCACTAGCCCTGCAAGCACGATCAACAACGGCGAAAGCATTTGTCGCCACGCCAGTAATAGCACTAAGCCTAAGGCGAATAATGCCCCAATAAAGGCAATCGGCGTGGTGCCAAATTGCAATAAATTTGGTAAAAACAGGGTAGCCAGAAACAGGGAGAATTGTGCGCCACCGCTCACTGCAAGGGTGCTATCGGAAGCCAGCGAATTATTCATAATCTGCTGTAATAATAGCGAAGCCACACCTAGGCTCGCCCCTGCTAAGATTGCCATTAGCACACGCGGCAAAGTGAAATTGAAAATCAGCAGTTGGCTGGTTTCACTTTGTTCGGGCTGTTGCCAAAGTAGCAACGCAAATAACGCCAGTGCAATCAGCCCAAGGTTTGGCATTAAACGAATTTTTACCATTGGCTTTCCCCTTGTGGCTGACGTAACCCTTGGCTTAAGGCAAGGGCTAAACGCTGAGCAGAGGGCAACGCACCGAATGTCCAAATAGCGGGTAAAATCAAGGGATCTTTCGCTAAAGGCAAGGCTTGCCATAGGCTATTACTCGTCAGTTCTTGTGGCACATTTTGCGGATAAGGCTTGATGATCACTAATTTTGCGTGGGGGAATTGTGCAAGCTGATTTAGGCTAATTTGGCTAAATCCCCATAAATTTACTGCTTCTTGCCACGCATTTTGTAGCCCAAGTTGGGTTAGCACCACACCGGGCAGACTTTGTTTGCCGTAAACACGCAAATGACGACCATCAATAAATTGTACAATTAACAACGGGCGTGCTTGAAATGGGGGGAGTAAGGCTTTTTGTGCGGCAAAAAGGGTTTCGGTTTGATGAATTAACGGCGTGGAATCCACACCTACCACATTGGCAAGTTGGCGTGTTGCTTGAAGTTGATTTTGCCAGAAATCGCCTGCTTGGTAGAAATTAACGAGATCCAAGTTTTTTACGTGGGATAAATAAGGCAAATTGGCTTGTGCGGTGGCGAAATACATATCGCTATTGGGGAAAATTTCAATATCGAGTTGTGCCAATAATTCTTTATTAGGTTGTAATCTTGTGCCTAAATCCACCGCACTTTGTGGTAACGCAGGTTCGCTCACCCAGTTTTGATAGCTTTGTTTATCGCCTACGGCAACGGGCGTTACGCCTAGTCCGAGCAAGGTTTCGGTGATCGTCCAATCTAAGGTGGCAACCTTTGGTGTTGCTAATGCCGGCAAAGTAACAATAAGCCAAAGGGCGTGCAATAAGTAAGCATATTTTTTCATTATTGCCCCCTAAAAGAACGCCACAGGAACCTGATCCACAGGGTGGGATAGCACTTGCAGATCAATATGATAAATTTGCTCAAGGGCTTGTGGAGTCATAATCTCTTGTGGCGTGCCTTGCATTAATAATTTGCCTGATTGTAAGGCGATGAGTTCATCACAAAAACGTGCGGCAAGATTGATGTCGTGAATCACAATAATCACGCCTAAATTGAGCTGCTTCACCAGTTTTTGAATCAGCTGCATCACTTCCACTTGATGGGCAATATCCAATGCCGCCAAAGGTTCATCTAATAATAAAAAGCGGCTTTGCTGTGCCAACAACATTGCAAGCCAGACGCGAGAACGTTCACCGCCTGAAAGGGTATCCACAAATTGATCGGCATAGCCTTGCATATTTGTCCACTCAAGGGCATTTTGAATGGCTTGCTCATCTTGTTTAGGATTGCGCCCTAACAGCCCATTCCACGCATAGCGCCCCATTTGTAGCAGCCCTTTTACCGTTAAATTTTGTGCGTTCGGCAAATATTGCGGCAAATAGGCCACTTCACGGGCAAAGGCTTTGTTTTTCCATTGCTGAATAGGTTGATTAGCGAAATGCAACGTGCCGCTCGAAGAAAATTGCTGACGCGCTAAGAGTTTAATCAGGGTAGATTTACCCGAACCATTTGGCCCAATAATGCCATAGATTTTTCCCGTGCCGAATTGCAGTGAAATAGGCTGCAACAACACTTTTTCAGGTAACGCAAAAGACACTGAATCTAATTCAAACACAAGATTTCCTACGGCGAATAAAATAAAGGTAGTGGATTTTAATTGATAACCGTTATCATTTCAATAGATGTATTCTTAAAAATAAATGGGTATCTTAAAAGACGATTAAAATTGTAAATTTTTCTTTCCATTTTTACGGAAAAGTTTACAATACTTGCCAGTTTCATCAAAAAATGGCGTGGAGAGCAAGCAATGTCAGCAGAAAAAGATCTTTTTTCACAGGTGGTTACGCAAAGCCACAAAATGCAAGAAGTGGTGGAAAAAGCCAAAAAATTTGCCTTGCTAGACGCGCCTTTGTTGATTCAAGGTGAAACGGGAACAGGCAAAGATCTCATTGCGAAAGCCTGTCATTTTTATAGTCCGCGGCGAGAAAATCAATTTATTGCGGTGAATTGCGCGGGGCTACCAAGTGAAGATGCCGAAAGCGAAATGTTTGGACGCGCCAATGCACAAGCGGAAAGCCAAGGCTTTTTTGAATATGCCAACGGCGGCACGGTGTTGCTTGATAGCGTGGCGGAATTGCCACTGAGCTTACAGGCAAAATTGTTGCGTTTCTTGAATGATGGCACGTTTCGCCGCGTAGGCGAGGAAAAAGAGCATTATGCTGATGTGCGCGTGATTTGCACTTCGCAAATTCCCCTTAGCCATTATGTGGAAAAAGGCAAAATGCGCGAAGATTTATTTCATCGCTTGAATGTGCTGAGTTTAACCATTCCCCCACTGCGTGGGCGTAAAGAAGATATTCCACAGCTAACAGCAATGTTTGTTCAGCAAATCAGCCAAGAATTGGGCATTTCTGCACCGCACTTTGATGAAGCCTTTCTTAATTATCTTACCCATTACACTTGGGCAGGCAACGTGCGGGAGTTGCACAACGCCTTGTACCGTGCTTGTTCATTGGCTGAAAATAATCAGCTGACTATTGCCGATTTACACTTGGTGGAACAGAAATTCCGTTGCCAAGCATTGAACAATTTGGCAATCAAACCCTTGATGAAATTATGAATAATTTTGAAGCAATGGTGCTGCAGAAATTTTATGAAGAATATCCAAGCACTAGAAAGCTGGCTTCCAGGTTAGGCGTTTCACACACCGCCATCGCCAATAAATTAAAACAATACGGCATTGGGAAATAGCAAGCCGCAGAAAGGCTTTGTTTATTTGCTTATATAGCCTGATAAGTGCGGTTGTTTTTTCAATAATTTTTGCCATTCGCTTTGTTCGATATTCACCTTCAGCAAAAATTCCCCTTGATCACTGATTTTTTCTTCACGGATACAATCCATTTCATACAACCAATGGCGAATTTTGCCCGCTTGCGGCGGCAAGCAAAGCTGTAGTTGCACAATGCTTTTGCTTAATTTTTGTCGAATGGCATCAAATAGTAGGGCAATGCCTTGTTGCAAATGGGCGGAAATATACACTGCAACAGGGCGATTTTGCTCATCATATTCAATATGTGGCGCAAGGTTTTCCACTTGATCAATTTTGTTATAAACCAGCAAAGTCGGCACTTGAGCCGCATTGATTTCTTGCAGAACTTCATTTACCGCGTGGATATTTTCCTCTTTTCGCGCATCGGCACAATCTACAATGTGCAACAACAAACTGGCTTCCGTGGTTTCTTGTAGCGTGGATTTAAAGGCTGAAACCAAATCGTGTGGCAGATCTCGGATAAAGCCTACGGTATCCGCCAAAATCGTTGCGCCAATATCGGGAATGCTTAGGCGGCGTAGGGTGGGATCAAGGGTAGCGAAAAGCTGATCCGCGGCATAAACCTCTGCATTGGTGAGCAAATTAAACAGCGTGGATTTGCCTGCATTGGTATAGCCCACCAAGGAAATGGTTGGAATATCCGCTTTCTTTCTGGTTTGACGATTTTGATTGCGCTGTTTTTCCACTTTATTCAAGCGATTTTGCAACTGAGCAAGGCGAACTTTGATCAAACGGCGATCGCTTTCTAGTTGCGTTTCCCCCGGGCCACGCAAGCCTACCGCGCCTTTTTGCTGATCTAAGCCTGTTTTACGCCGTACTAAACGAGTGGCAAGATGTTTTAACTGAGCTAGCTCTACTTGTAATTTCCCTTCGTGAGATCGCGCACGCTGGGCAAAAATATCTAAAATCAATCCCGTGCGATCCACCACGCGACATTCACAAAGGCTTTCTAAATTTCGCGTTTGCGCTGGTGTAAGGCAATGATTCACCAAAATCACATTGGCGTTGTGATCTTTTACTGCTTGGGCAATTTCTTCCGCTTTGCCCTGACCGATAAAATACTTCGCTTGCGGTGTGGCACGGCTGGTGGTGATTATGGTGGCAATCTCCACCTGAGCGGATTCTGCTAAAAGTTGAAATTCAGCCAAATCGTCCAGATTTTTATCCGCAGAAAAAAACGCTTGCACAATAATGCCGCGATCTTGAGGTGTATTTGGTGATGAGAGAGATTGAGAAAAAGGCGAAAGTGCGGTGGAAATTTCGTCTAAATTTTCTACCGCACTTTTTTCTATTGTGCTTTGTTCTAATAAGCTTGAAAAGGTTGGATTATCCAAAATTATTCAGCTTGTGCGTCTGAGGCTGCTTCTGCAACAACTTCTTGGTTTGCATTGTGCTGTTGTTGGTGAGCTTGGTTATTGTGATGAGAAACCGCACGAGCTGGCACAACCGTAGAAATAGCGTGCTTGTAAACCATTTGATTTACTGTGTTTTTAATAAAATAACAAATTGATCGAATGATTCAATTTGTCCTTGTAATTTAATGCCATTCACCAAATAAATTGACACAGGAATGCGTTCGCGACGCAATGCGTTTAAATAAGGATCTTGTAATGATTGTCCTTTTGCCATCTTTTTTTCCTTCTTATATTAGTTATAGGGTATTATGGGAACAAAAATCGTCTCCGTGGCTCAATATAGCAATAATCACGCCTGTTGTCATCACTGAGATTTAATTATTTTAACGTTTGCGTCATTTGCTGGAAGGATTTTTCTGGCGCTAAACTATCAAGCCAAGTGATGGGTGATTTCCAACCGCGTAGCCAAGTAATTTGCCGTTTCGCCAACTGCCGTGTCGCACAAATGCCACGAAAAACCATTTCATCGTGATCATAATCGCCTTGCAAATATTCCCACATTTGACGATAGCCCACACAGCGAATGGACGGCAAGTCCGCGTGCAAATCGCCACGCTGATAGAGTTTTTCCACTTCTTGCTGAAAGCCTTGCGCAATCATTTTATGAAAACGCTGTTCAATGCGTTGGTGCAAAATTTGACGATCCTGTGGGGCAATAGCAAATTGCGTGATCTCATAAGGCAGCGCTTCGCCTTTTTGTTCGGTGAGTTCGGTGAGTGATTTCCCTGTGAGATAAAACACTTCCAGCGCGCGGTTGATCCTTTGGCTATCGTTCGGATTAATGCGTTGTGCAGAAACAGGGTCAATTTTTGCCAGCTCTTGATGCAAGCCATTCCAACCGATTTGTGCGGCTTTTTGCTCAATTTCTTGACGTAAATTTTCATCTGCCGATGGCAGCGGTGAAAGCCCTTCAAGCAAGGCTTTGTAATAGAGCATAGTGCCGCCCACTAACAAAGGAATTTTGCCTTGCGCCGTGATGTCCGCCATTTCACGCAACGCATCTTGACGAAAATTTGCCGCAGAATAGCTTTCGCTCGGATCTTTAATATCAATCAAACGGTGCGGGGCGAGTGTTAGTTCTTCCGCATTGGGTTTTGCCGTGCCAATATCCATTCCACGATAAATTAAGGCTGAATCCACGCTGATCACTTCCACCGGGAAATGTTGGCGTAATTTGATCGCTAAGTCTGTTTTGCCTGAGGCCGTTGGCCCCATTAAGAAAATCGCGCGAGGTTTGGCTGACATTATTGTTCCTGCTGTAAATAAGGTTGCCAATCAATGGCGATAAATAATTGGGATAAATCAAATTTCGTTTGTTGCTGAGCTAGTTGTTCGGTTTCGCTGAGCAAATTTACTGCATCACTGAAAATTTCAATATTTACATAATCCAGTTGTTGACAAAGTGCGGTTAAAAATTGGGTGAAATTATCCACATTTTGATTGAGCAGATTGCCCACACATTGTTGTAAATTTTGCTGACGCAAACAGCTCGGCACTTTGGTTAAACTAATGCGATGTTGGGCAAGATTTTCATTAAAATCAAAACCTGCTTGCACAAAGAACGCTTTTTGTTGCTGCCAATGGGCTTGTTGTTCCGTGTCTAAGCGAAACATTATGGGGATCAGCAACGCTTGCTGCGGCACATTATTTTGCTGCAGGCTTAATTGAATATGCGTTTGTTGTAATTTTTTAATTGGCAACAGATAAAATTGCTGATTTTGTTGCAATAACAAGGCCTTATTTTCCACTAAGGCTAAGGTGCGTAGCATATGGTTAGATTGCGCAAGGGGCATTTCAGGCGCAGATTGAATTTTATTCGGTGCAGCCGTTTGCGTGCTTTGTTGCAATTCCCCTGTTTGTAGCAATTCACCATAGGCTTGGCGTTCCTTTTGGGATACCGCAGGCGTTTTGGTGTAATGCTCAAAGTGCGGTGTAAATTTTGCTGATTTTTCTACCGCACTTTCTACCGTACTTTCTTTTGACGCTTTTGGCGTATTTTTTTCTGCCGTGCTTTTTCCCACCGTGTTCTGCTCATTCCGTTCTGAATAATCAGGCATTGGCTGAAAAATATTTCTTCCTGCTGCTGCACGGTTTACCGAACCCTGATTAGGCTGCCATAAGCCTTGTGGCTCTTGCACTTGGAAAGTATTTTCTTCTCGTTGTGTAGCGGTTTCAGGGGACGACATTTGCTGCATAGCAATCTCATTACGCCCTAATTCAAAACTGGTCTGTAAGGCATTTTGTACACCCTGATAAATAAAATCGTGTACCAAACGGGCTTGCTGGAAACGCACTTCGTGCTTGGTGGGGTGAACGTTCACGTCCACTTCGTTAGGGTTGAGATCAATAAATAGAATATAAGCAGGGTATTCTTCCGCGCCTAAATAATCCGCATAGGCCTGACGAATGGCGTGGGTGATTACTTTATCGCGCACCATTCGCCCATTCACATAGCAATAAGTGAGATCGTTTTGCGAACGCTTAAAATGCGGTTCAGCCACCCAACCAGAAAGGTGCAAATCATCGTGTTTCCAATCAATATGCAGGGCGTGAGCAATAAACTCATCGCCACAAATGGCAGCAATACGCTTTAATTTTTGCGAAAAATCCACCGCACTTTTGTATTGACGCACGATTTTGCCATTATGCGTAAGCGTGAAAGCAATATGCGGTTTTGCAAGCGCGATGCGGCGGATCACTTCATCAATATGAGAAAATTCTGTTTTATCGGTGCGTAAAAATTTACGTCTAGCAGGCGTATTAAAAAATAAATTGGCAACTTCAACGGTGGTGCCAACAGGGTGAGAAGCTGGCTTGATAGTGGTTTCCATTTCTCGCCCCTGAGCGTAAACCTGCCAAGCTTCTTTTTGCTTTTCCGTGCGCGAGGTGAGCGTAAGGCGTGAAACTGAGCTAATACTTGCTAATGCCTCGCCACGAAAGCCTAAACTTAGAATGGCTTCTAAATCTTCAATGCTCGCAATTTTGCTGGTGGCGTGGCGTGCAAGAGCAAGGGAAAGTTCGTCTTTCGGAATACCTGTGCCGTTGTCGCGAATACGGATTAGGCTTGCACCGCCGTTTTCAATATCTACTTGGATTTTATTCGCGCCCGCATCAAGGCTGTTTTCCACTAATTCTTTCACCACAGATGCAGGGCGTTCCACCACCTCGCCGGCAGCGATTTGGTTAGCAAGTTGCGGTGGCAGAATTTGAATTGGCATTGGCGTTCCTATATCAACAGCCCTAACGTAGCTGAATTTTTTGTCCTGTTTGCACTTTGCCGTTTTTCAATTTTGGATTGAGTTTTAACAGCGTTGGCACAGGAATATTATATTCACGCGAAATCGCATACAGGGTTTGATCTTTTTTCACTGTATGGAATTTCGGCGGAGTTTTGTCTTTTCCGTTATTCTCGGTTTTGGTATTTTTGTTTGCAGTTTTATCCGCTTTTTTGTTATCGGTTTTTGACTTATCTGTCTTTTTATTATCTGCTTTTTTGTTTTCTGTTTTGCTTGTTGTTTTACTATTTTTCGGCTCGGCTTTACTTGTTGCAGCTTTGCTATTTTTGCCATTGTCAGGAATTTTGATGGTTTCACCAATCCATAATTCATGGCGCTTGAGCTTGTTTAAGGCAATAATATCGCTCATTTTTACATTATATTTAGTTGCTAATCCACCAAGGCTTTCGCCATTTTTAACTTTATGACGAAGTCCGCTATCTTTAATTTGCGTTTGTGATTTTTCGTTTGAGTTTTTGACCGCACTTTCTTTCACCGTAGGCGTCTTGGCTACATTAATGTCACTTTTCACATAACGGCGGCGGAAATCCACCAAACTTTCATAAATCACCATCGCCAATTTTTTACGATAAGCCAGTGAGTTGAGTTTTTTCTCTTCATCAGGGTTGGATAAAAAGCCTGTTTCCACCAAAATCGATGGAATATCAGGAGAACGTAGCACGCCAAGGCTAGCGTGTTGTGGCGTGCTGCGGCTTAAGGTGGTGATTTTGGCAAAACGGCGCAATACAATCGAACCAAGCTCATAGCCCACACGTTGGCTATGGCCAAATTGTAAATCTAGCACTGTTTGATCTAAATATTTCTCTTTATGTGAAGCTAGCACCGAACCTGCGCCGCCTAATAACTCAGAACGCTTTTCATGATCTTCCAACCATTGCCCCATTTCGCTGTTGGCGCGGCGGTTGGATAGCACCCACACGGACGCACCGCGTAAATCAGGGGAAACAGACGAATCGGCGTGAATGGAAACCAGATAATTCGCTTTATATTTGCGTGCAATCTCTGAGCGTTCTGGCACAGAAATATAATAATCGCCTTTGCGCGTTAGTACCGCGCGGAAATTGGGATCTTTATCCAACAAGGCTTTAAGTTCTCGCGCAATAGAAAGCGTTACATTTTTTTCATAAATGTGTTGGGTACGGCTAATTGCACCGGGATCTTTTCCGCCGTGTCCGGGGTCAATGGCGATCGTCCAAACATTGGCGAAAGCGTTTGAAACGGCGACAAATCCGCATAAGAAAAAAAGGTAAATAAATCGGTAAAGGTTTCTCATTCTAAAACTTCACAAAAAAATAGCTTAGGTTAAATGGTATTATCAATCAGTTTATGCGATGAGCTGTTGAATAATCTGCTCGCCTTGCTTGCTTTTGGCGTGCAAAGTGAGATTGCGTGCATCATCAACATAATCAATTTGAATGATCAAATCAGGCTCAGCAAGTAAACCACGCCCTTTTTCAGACCATTCAATTAGGCAAATACTTTGCGCATTAAAATAATCACGAATGCCCATAAATTCTAATTCTTCGGGATCACTTAAACGATATAAATCAAAATGATAAATGGATTTTCCCGCTAAATGATATTCTTCCACCAAGGTGTAAGTTGGGCTTTTCACCTTACCTTCATAGCCTAACCCTTGGATCATTCCACGGCTTAGGGTGGTTTTCCCTGCGCCAAGATCACCGTTTAAATAAATCACAATGCCTTTTTCTGTCGCCATTTGGCTAACAATTTGCATTAATTTCGCTCCAAAGCGACACATTGTGATTTCATCAGGAATATATTGATTAAACTGTTCCATATTTTCTCGGTGATTGGCTAATTTTAGATAAAAATAGTGCGGAATTGTACCGCACTTTTATTGTATTTTGTAGGGGAAATGATACGAGATTGTATTAATTTGTAATGCCAGCACGCTCTACTTTTTCTTTAATTGCTTCGGCAACAAAGGCATTCAAGCTCAGATCGCCCGCAGCCAACACGGCATTACGGTGAAGTTCTTCGCTAATTCTCACATTAAATACGCCTTTGAAAGGTTTGTCAGGCGTTCGCCCAAGTTCTTGGCAATCTTGTAAATACAGATCCACAGAAGTTTGAAATTCTTTCTCTAATTGTGGCAAGGTTTCTGCTTCGTAGGTAACCACATCTCGGATATATGCCAATTTGCCAAATAGCACATTATTTTCTAAATCTGCTTCTATAGTGCCGACATAGCCTTTGTATTTGAGTAATGTCATAGTAATCCCACTCCTTTTAATCCCTCTTTAACTGATTTTAACGCCCCACCTTTGATGTAATTTTCAGGGTGCGGTTTATGTAACAAGATTAAGTGATCAAGCTCTGCGTTGTAAAATCTAACGCGAGAGCCAGCCATTTCACGTTTTTCATAGCCTAACCGAGCTAATAAGGTGAGTAAATCTGTCCAAATAAAGGTATTTTTAGCGTTAGCTAATTTTTCTAATAATTTTTCAGATTTCCCCATTTACCCTACTTTTTTGATACTAATTATAGTTACACAAATTAAAAAAAACAAGATCTATTTGCTATTTTGTATAATCAACCTCAATTTTCTTTGGATACCCCACCTGTAATGTAAGCGGTTTATCTGTACAAAGTTGATTTTCTCTCGTGCAGATGAAAAAGCGTGAGGTCATTGCTTTTTCGCCGTTATTGAGAAAAATTTCAGCCACGGAGCGATCGAAGAAAATTTCCACTTGGTGTAAGTTTTTGATTTCACAATAGCGTTTTTCGCCTAATGCCTGTATTGAATCTGTTTGTTCCGTTTGACTGCGATCTAGGCAGAGCAACTTGCCGTCATAACTTAGGGTTAAATGCTGATTTTGTGCATTATTAAAGAATTTCAGGCTGAACGGTTGGGCGTTTGCATCAAATTTGAGATAAGCACGATCTAAATCTGCAATCACAGCCTCTTTTTCAACCGTAATAGATTGAAGTGCGGTGAGATTTTTATAAATATTTTCAATCGGTTGCTGATAGATTTTGCCGTTTTGTAAGCGTAATTGACGTGGCATTGAAAGCATCGAATGCCATTTGTAGAGATCCGTAGGGTAGCTTAAATCAGGCAATCCCACCCAGCCGAACAGCATTGTTTGTGTGCCAGAAAAGGTTTGTGGCGCATAGAAATCAAAGCCTTGATCCAGTTCTGCAATCTGTTCTGCGTGGAATTGGCGATCATCAAGATTACCCAAGGCATAAACCGCGTGGTAATTATTTTGATATTGCTCGCGCTCACGCGCTTTGCCCTGTGGCGACCAAATAAAGAGCGATTTATCGCCCATTTGCGATAAGTCAGGGCATTCCCACATAAACACGCCTTGATTATCGAAAGCGGGTAGGGCAAGTTCGCCTAATAAACGTGGGGTGCCGGCTAAATTATCCATTTCAAACACGAGCGCTGTACCGGTGAGATTTTCCCGTTGCGCACCGCAGATAAAGCGAATTTTGCCGTCTTTGGTGAGAAACGGTTTGGGATCGCGAACGTGTTCGGTGTAGCCTTGTGGCGCTTGTTCGATAAGCGGGCGCTTGCTTAATAATTTTCCGTCTTTGCTGAAAATTGCCAGATTTTGATAAGGCACGCGCTGATTATCGCTTGGGCGTCTGGTATTGCCTGTGTAGAACACCGCGATGTTGTCATCAATTAACACCGCACCGCCTGAATAGCAGCCGTGGCTTTCATATAATTCGCAAGGCACAAGCAAATCTGCTTGGCTAAATTGTTGGAAATCTTGCGTGATGAAATGCTGCCAATGTTTCATTCCATGTAGGGCATCAAAGGGATACCATTGATAGAAAAGATGATATTTTTCGCCATCAAAAATCAAACCGTTCGGATCGTTAAGCAGGCCCGTTGGTGGTGCAAGATGATAAACAGGGCGAAAATCCTGATCTTGCGCCACGGTTTGAGCGATTTTTTCTAGCTCCCCTTGCTCTGCAGCATAAAGGCTTTTGTATTTCCCTTCATTGAAAATGATCATTGGCGTTCTCCTTATTCGCTTAAAAACGCTTGTAATTGTTCGTGGTTCGGTAGGGCAGACATCGCGCCTTTTGCTGTGGTGGCTAACGCACCGCAGGCGTTGGCTTGGCGTAAGATTTTCACGAGCGTTTCGTGATTGCTGTGCCAATCAGGATTTTGCGAAAGCCCTGCTAATAAACCACCCACAAAGGCATCGCCTGCGCCCGTGGTATCCACAGGTTGTAACGCTTTGCCTGCTACAATTTCTTTTGTGCCATTGAAATGATAAAGCGCCCCTTCTTTGCCTAGGGTAACGATAATCAGCTTTTGCGGATAAAGTGCGGTGATTTTTTCAAAGGCTTTTTCAAGGCTGTCGGTTTGCGTTAGGAAAGTGAGTTCTTCTTCCGAAAATTTCAGCACATCAGCTAAAGCCACCGCTTGCATTACCACCTGCCGCATTTCATCAAGGCTTTGCCATAGGCTTTCACGCAAATTGGGATCGAAAGACACATAACCTTTCGCCTGACGAATATTTTTCATCGCGGTGAAGGTTGCCGTGCGGGAAGGATCGTTGATTAATGCAATGGAACAGCAGTGCAACCATTGCCTTTGCGAAAAGGTTGGTAATTCAGAAACTTGCAAAAATTGATCCGCACTTGGATTAACCATAAAGGTAAAGCTGCGTTCACCTTGATCTAATCCAACCACCACGGTAGAAGTGCGTTGCGCGGGATCTAAGGTCATAAACGTGGTATCCACCTTTTCTTGCTGCAAGGTTTGTTGCATAAATTCGCCCAAAGGATCTTTGCCCACTTTGCCGATAAAACCGCTTTCACCGCCGAGCCGTGCTACGCCCACTGACACATTGGCTGGCGCGCCACCGGCACAGCGTAAATAATGTTGTTCGCCATCGGGGATTAAATCCACCACCGCATCGCCTAATACCCAAATTTTTT
>NZ_PQVI01000021.1 GCF_002921145.1 Avibacterium endocarditidis | reverse complement strand
AACCTCCCCCCCCAAATACTCTCACCAATCCATACAACACACGCCCTAAAATCGGGCGTTTAGTTTTAAACATTATGAAAAAGGCGACCATAAGATCACCCTTCTCCACTATTTGCAACAACAAGATTCGCAATTATCTTCTGTTGGACAACCGAGATCGTAAAATGCGCTTTGGGTAAATTCCCATCTTACACAAGCCCCCATTGGAAAAGTTTTTGCTTGAGTATCATCTTGTCCACGTTCAATTTTCACCTCATTACCAAAACGGTAGGCTTTGACAATTTCAGCCCCTGTTCCATCATTAATGACAAGGTAAGTGTGATCATCGTTCAATCTTTCTGCTAATGCTCTTGCTTCAGCAATGGGTAAGAGCTTGTCTGTGGTGCTGAGTTTTTCATTAAGGCTTGCTGTAAAGCCGTTTAAGAATTTATATGTCATTTTGCACATCCTAAACATTCTGTTGAAGTAAAATAACCATTTTCACTACGCCCCATTGAGCAAGTACAGCTATCAACGTGAATTGGCACGCAGAAAGGTTTGCACCCATCAATGCGAATAATCCCCTGGTAACGCCCTTTTCTTGCTTTATAAATCGCATCGTCCCACATAAACGTAACTTGGTTTTGATCACTTTCAAAAGCAGGATAAACAATCGTTGAACCATCACCGCCAACACGTGTGAGTTCAATACTAATATTTTCGGTGTTCGTACAGTTATCAATTTGGAACGTGGTCTTGGCCACTTTTTTATTAATTAAAATTGGTCTCATTTGATCTCCTATGTCCATAAGTTATTTGCAAAAGCTGGGATCATTCCTGCATTTAATGTGTGCATATCAGCGACATTTAATCGTCCCCACGCTGCGCCAATATTACTTAGCCCAGCTACAGATTGACTCCAGCCTTCATAAGGATTTATCTGGCTTGCAGCGGCTGCTGCCTGTTGTGCGGTGCGAATAGAATTAAGGCTATCCCCCACCCGCCCTTGAAATAAACCATTCCATTTATATACTTCTTCACGGTACTGACTTTCTCGTTGGTGTTTACGTTCTTCTTCAATGCGAATAGCCTGGTTTGTAGCCAAAACAGCGGCTCTTGCTTCGGCAATATGAAGCTGGCGTAATGCTGTTCTTCTTGCCCCCACACAATGCACATTCATTTCTCTTTCTATTTTTTGCCGAGCGTAAGAATATTCACTGCGAGTTGTCACAACAGCACGATTTTTCGCTGTATCATAATCAACGGGATAACCTGCCTGCTCTCTTGCTCTTGCTTCATTGAGCATCGCCACTTCAATCGGTCTGCTATTGTCATACCAGTGATTAAAGAGCTTATCCCCCTTATCACGTTGGTTATTCCAAATTTCATCAAAACGATTTTGTGCTTGCTTTGCTACATCGTGTTGCTTATCGGCAAAATAAAAAAGATGCCGCCTTGCTGGGATTAACGCAATAATCATATTGGCTTTTGCATTTTGACTAACTGCTTTGAAATATTTGCAAGCATAATCAGCCATTGCAATCGCTCGCGCTTTTGCTGAACCATTTGTCAACTTTCCAGCATCATCAATACTTTTGATGTTATTAACTACTTCGTCGCAATTAATATCATCACCGGTAAGCATATCGAGATAGGAGCTACTGTCTGCCATAATTTAGTTCTCATTAAAGTGATGAAGATAGAGATACTCAGCTTTTTCCTTGTATTCCATCATCTGGTGGATAATTTCCTTAACATATTCATCTCGCAATGAAGTTAGTTGAGGTGCGGTGTATTTTTTATATTCTTGGTACAGCAGATCTTTGCTGCCCTCTTTATCTGACTGATCTTTTAACTGATCGATGATAGGCTTAAATTGATTTGCCATAGTCCTCCTTTTGAGTAATAAAAAACCGCTTGCGGTTTCCCACAAGCGGTTAAAGTGCGGTGTTTTTGTGAAATTTATTTCACATAGCCTAATTTTGGCATTGTGGCTGCGGTTACTGCTTATTCAAAATCATTGCGTACATAAGACTCGCAGCCCATTATTGGGTAAATTTGTCACAAAGCTGTTTCTGCTTTTTGGCTTTGGCAACCACAATTAAAGTGTTGTAAAAATAGAATTAGTTAATTCCAAAAAAATCTTGATAACGCTTTAGTAATGGCACTGCCGAATTACGCTCGATTGTGCAATATTGATCGCCAAATTTATCTAATCGCTTTTGTATCGTATTACGAATTAAGTTATTCATTCGATTTCTTTCATCCTGCTTGAAGTCCATTTCTGACTGATATTGAGAACATTGTTGAGCAATATAATATTGTGCTATTACTTCAGGTTTGACTTGAGTATCCGAAAATTCATTAGGACATAACGAAGTGACAGTCGATAAATAACTACCTTCATCAAAAATTCGGTTACAAAAATCAGCTTCACTCAAAATTTGATTAGCTGTCGGACTAAAAACCCAAGCTTGTGGATCGGCAGCTATATCTATGTGCTCACTAAACCACTTGTTAAAATCGAATTTAGATTGTCTATTTAATTCTTTAGCATAGAACTCTTTAGCATAATCACCGTATGGATTTGCATATTCAGAAAATGCTTCATTAAAGTCCTTATTATGCAATTTCGCATATTTCTGCTTCACTTGAGAAAATTTAGAGTATGCAGTTTTTTGATTGTCATTTAATACAGAATATAAAAATGAATTTGCCGATGCTTTCCCTGCTACTTCATCAGGCGAATCATCAAAAAATGAAAAACCAAACGCTGGAGAGCTAAATAGCAAAATCCCATAAGCCAACAATTTTTTCATAAAATATCCCAGCAAATAAAAGAAATTTAAGCATACAAAATAACCAAACTTTACTCATCAACGCTACTTTTGCTATCCTTCGGGTGAATAACTTTACCGATCGCAAAAACACCAGCTAAAGCAACTAGTACGCTAATCATAACAGTAACTGAAAGCCCATATTGCTCTTTATTTATTAATTCAAAGCAAAACTAAATAACTAAAGCAACGCTCACCATTGCAAAAACAAGTCCCAATCCTTTCAAGAATAATGACCACTTAGGAATAGCATAGCGATTTCTCTGTTCATTCTCTGCTAATTTCATAATGCGATCAGCCCCATTAGGAATAACCTCATTATATTTCCGCATATCATCAGCCATCGGTAGCGGGCCTGAATGGCTAATCTGCTGTTGAACCATCATTGAGATCAATCCTGCTGCTTGCGGAGTTTGCAAAACCTGTGTTAATAATTCAGGCTTTGCCGCAACAGTTTCAACAATATCTTTAGCTTGTTCTGATTGCTCAGCTTCTGTAATTTGATGTTGTTCGGTCATTGTCTAATGTTTCCATTGCTTTATATAAATAACCACCAACAGCCTGCCAATCCTTTTGCAAATTGGTTTTATCATTATTAGGCGTATCAGTATTTATAGGTAAAAATGCGATTGGTGCAACATTTAAAATCGAACCAATTCCAATCATAAAGCTTGCTAAATATTGTGAGTTTCTTAACTTTTTCATTTGAATTTATCTCGTTAAAATAGGTAATAAATTCAAACTCTCTGTGAAATAAGAGTTTAAGAATTGTTCATAGTCTATTATACAAACATAAATAGCTTATGCAATAGATTAAGTGCGCCAATAACTTTAACTGGCATTATCTTACTTAGTTAAAATGTTCAGAAAAACCTACCGCACTTATCTCAACCAAAGTGCGGTGATTTTTTAGTGCGTATTTAGTTAGGCCATTCATTTCACGCCAGCGTTTAAGCAGAATGCGCTGGAGCTTATCCGTTTTTTGGTTATAAAGTTTTCAATCCTTGCTTCATAACCTGCTGGCGTTAATTTCCCCTTGTTTAAATCTCGGGTGAGTTTGGATTTTTCCGCACGCAGTTCCGCCATTCGTTTTTTGTCGATTTGATGAAATTGAATCATCGCTCGTTTCTGTGGGGTGAGCCAGCCATCTAACTTGCCGCGCGCTTTACGGCTTTCATACTCTTTAAACAGGCTTTGAGCCTCATCACTTGCCTCATAATAACGGCTCATAATGGCGAACTCATTGCCTGCCCCATAAAGCTGATTGAAAAATGGCGTGCGTTTATTACGCCCTAATAATTCTCGGTTCGGATTTTCCACAAAGATCGTTTGCACTTCTTTGAGTGATCCGAAAATTGAGCCATACCCATCAAACAGATTTTTAATTTGTTCAGGGTGAGCATCAATACCGAAAACATCGTGAACTTGCAGTGCCACATCTTTCCAAAATTGTGCGGTGGTTGATTTGGCCTGCTCTGCTTTCAGCTTATCATCTCGCACAAAGTTTGTGGTGATTTGGCTGCCAAATGCGTTACGGTTTAAGGCAATTTGCATTAATGGCTGCAAAATCGTCGGCGTTGCAGTCATCGCCACTTTTTCAATCGGATATTTGGCGGCGGAAATCTCACTTGGTGAAATTGGGGCAAAGGTTTTCATTGTGTGAACAAGCATATTCACCGCCGCTTCACTGTTAGAAATATCCCCCACATATGCTTTCACCAAATTCACGGAGAAGTTCCACGCCAATTGTGGCATACCAAAGCCAACAGGCAGTTTGATGTATTTGCCTAATCCATCTGGAATTGGGATGTAGCGAGAAATATCACCAAGCTGATCCATTTGTTTCCGCCTTCATCTTCATCATCAAAAGCACGCAAGGCTAGGTAAAATGGCATCATCACTGCCATATAGGCAAAGAACCGATTTCTTCCTTTTCGGTGAGAAAGGAATTTATAGAGATTTCTTGCCCCCATTGCGGTAGGTTGAGAGAACATATACAAGGCTTTAATCGGTGCCATTGCCGAACCTTGCTTGCGGAAGTTAGTAAGTTCCAGCGTAATGGCTGCCGCTTGTTTTTCATCAATACCATTTTTGATCAAAGATTTAAACGCTGCCAAAGAAGATACCGTATCAAAGGTTTTGTTATAGCCTTCTAGTATCGTTCCGACTTGTTCAAGGCGTTTACCTAAGCCAGAATTTTCCGCTTTCACTTTTTTGACCAAATCTTTTTCCGTGCGTGCAAGAATAAGTGCTGTAAGTAGAAACGCCACCTAATTCAAGCAAGCGTTTCAACAAACGCTCATCTTCCACGTCTTCACGCAAAGCTTGGCCAAAACCAAAGCGTTTTGTTGCCGTCCATAGTCCTTTATCGGAAAAGGCATACTTCAGCACCCCACGTCCGATTCTATCCATTGTTGCATCGTCCACTTTCTTACCATTACGATAAAGTTTCTGCACACGGATAAATTCGGATTTTTCCCAAGTATCTCGCAACATATTTTGCGGAGAAAAGGTAAGCGTCCATTGGGTTACACCACGGGCATACCAACCTGTTGGTTTGCTCACAAGTCTAAGTAACGCATTCACTTGTTCCACATTATCTCTTTTCAATGCTTGGATCACATCATTTGGTAAATGATATTCATAATAGCTATGCCCTTGTTTGCGAATGAGTACGTTATCACTTGTGCGTGTGGTGCCTTGCATTTTTTTCTTGCTAATGCCAAGGGTTTCTTCCACTTGCTCTTTGGCAGAACGTTCAGAAAAGCCTTCTTCTCGCAAGCGATGAAACTCATTTTCATAGATTTCATCAAGGCGATTTTTGAAATCCACCATTCCTGCATAAGCAGTAGTTTTACCCACGGCTTTCCAAGTGGCATCAATGGCATCTTCTGCTTCTGAAGTTTTCCGCCCTTTATGTGCTTTATCCTTAGCGATATTAAGCGCACTTTGCCCTGCACCACCAATGAAATCAAAGCCTTCATCAGCTCTTGGATCGCCTGTTAATGGCACATAATGACGATCTTGTTTATATTCGTCATAGGCTTCTTGCGTAAATCGCCCTGAATTGAGATCGATAAGCAAACGTGCTTGGTTTAAATCATAAACCAATTCTGCCACGCTTTCTAAATCCTTGCGTGAAACATAGGTTTCAATGCGTTTCATTAAAGCACGCGCGTGTGGAATTGAAAATCCGCCAGCGGTTCCCACTTTAAAGTTTTTCTCCACATTGCTACCAAAGTTTGTGCTTTCTACATCCGCTTTGCGGTAACGGTATTGGCGCTCCGCTTTACGATAGGCATCTCTTGCCTTATCGAGCAAATCCGGATCGTCTTGCGCTTCCGCTTCGTGCAATGCTTCTTCCGCGTCTTCCATTTTCTTTTTCTCATCGACTAAATAGCGCTGATTTCGTTCAATGGAATACCGCGCAGAAAGCCAAAAGCCCACTAAGCGTTTCACATCAAGTTCATTGCTTTTATTGCCTGATGGCCCTTCTTTGCTGGCAATTTCTGCCAGTTTACGCAATAACGGTTTGAGATAGGCTTGCTCTAATTCAGAATTAAGCGCATCTCTCACCCCTTTTGCGCGATACATATCGCCTTTTAATTGCTCTGCAATATGTTCTGGCACAATGCCTTTTATCTCATCAATCCAATCATTCACTGGGCGCAAGCTATCCGCAAACCATTCATCTAGTTTACTCGTTGCCCTATTTATGCGTTTTTTAAACCCTTCCCAGTCTTTGGCTTTGAGATCGTCAAATAACCCTGGTTCTGCTTTCGCTTTCCCTGTTTTGACTAAATCATCTACGGACTGGCGTTTGGAATAACGAATATTTTCTTCATTTTCCACCGCACTTTTATCTTGCAAGATTTGTAAAAGGCGTTTATCATCAAATTCATTAAAAGGCGAGTTACTTTTATCCACTGGAGTTGTTATCCTACTGGTCCGTGAAAGTAGCTCGCCTTTTTCGATCTCACTTAATTTATGATCATAATAACGACTACCATCTTTAGCAGTAGAAACCACCGCTTTGACAGTATAATTATCACCACCGATATTTAAGCCTGCCACATAATAATCATAACGTTGAATATTCGGGTGCTTTTCTTTATCCTCATTTTGAAGCGTATCAATATAAATCGCCTCTTCAATTATTTGTGGAATGGCGGCGATACTTTGTAAATGATCAGGGTCTTTGTAATCGTGGTTTAATACCTCTTTCACTGCCCCCATACCTAATACAACTTCTTGCCCCGTATCTTTATTCACATAGCTACCACGCAAGGTTTTACCATAGTTCAAGGCATTACGTTTGTATTGGCGTAAGTCTGAGCTTGGCTCAATATCCTTGCCTGAAATGTGAATCGGTTTCGCTTGGCGTAACTTCTCAAGGCTTTCTGATTTTGGACGGTGAGTTGGGCGGAGAGAATAACGAATATCATTTGAACGAGCATTAAAACGTTTTGATAATGGAATAATGTTTCCCTTATCATCATAGGTAATCAAATCAGCCGACTTCATTTGATTTTGTGTACCAAGAATATAGTGGGTACTGCCATCCTCTTTAGGAGCAATGATTCCACTGTTCTTCCGCACTTTGCTCAATGCGTTATAAACCTTGTCGATATCATTACCTGAGTTAATAATATCCCCAATAACTTCTACATCATTATCCAACTCAAGCAATGATTCTGCTGCTTCATTAAGAACATTGTTATATCCCTCATAATCCACGTCGCCATAATTAGAAAGAAAATCTTGCCCCGTTGGATCAAGCTGTTTGAGCAGTGATTTCACTTCTTTTTTGGTGAGTGTCAGCGAATTAGGATCTAATTCATTTTCTAGGTTGAGATACGCATTGATGACTTTTCCATTACCTTGTTGATAACGTTTGGCATAATCCGCATCATCGGTAAAATAGAACCCCTGCCCATCCACCGTTCCTTGCTGCCCAATTTTGTCGTAATCAAAGGTATGCAAGTTTTCCGCTTTGGTTCCGTGGTAAACGGTGCGTAAATTTCCATTCTCATCCGTAATACGGCTCGCTTTTGCCCAAGCTTTTGCCTTTTGATCAATTAATTGACGTAATTGTGGTTCAACAGATGTATCACCTTGTTCATAGCGTTTTGCTAATTCAAGATAGGTTTTATCATCCGCTGTATTTTGTTTCTGACGTTGGGAATAACGAATGTCGTCATTTTCTGTTGAAAACTCGCCATTATTCCCAACAGCAGATTTCACTTGATTTGGGTTGTACACCACCCAAATATCGCGAGAATCATTTGGGCGTAGATGATCAAGTTCAACGGTTTGCCCTTTTCTTCTTGCCAAACGCTTTTCAGTCAATCCGATTCTAGCGTTCAAGAACACAGGCATTACGTTATCACCAAACAATTTCGCCACGTCAGGATTGCTCGTGAAATAAAATCCACCGCCATATTGATTGCGGTAGTTTTTCTGTTTTTCTGGGTCGAACACATTAAAGTTTGCACTCGTGCCGTGATAGACCACCAATGGCTCACCGGTTTTCGGGTTAATCACTTTAGACGCATTTTCAGGATCGTTCTCCCAATCGCCGAACCAAGCCTTGAAAGCTGGGCTACGCACTTGCTTCCATTGTGAATAACTGAGTTCAGTTTCGCCATTTTCTTTTGCTTGGTTGTAACGTTGTTCAGAGAGATCTTGGTTCTCTCGCTGAGAAAAACGTGTTTCTTTGTTGTTTCGGTATTGACTTAGATCGTCTTCGGTTTTAATATTTTCAAAAGGGGAAAAATCTTGTGATACATATGCGGGCAATTGAAGCCCAAAGGTATCGGCAAAATTTTTTCCTTTTTCTTTATTTAAATACAACAAATCATTATCTAGCCCTCGCTGAATCTGAGAATGATTTCTTCCATACACGCTTGCAATATTAATAAGCTCTAACCCATTAGCATCTTGTTTTAAATGCAACGCTGCTATTACTGGCTTATTTGCTCCGTTTACATTTTCAATTAATTCAGTTAAAACAACATAGCCATTATTTTCAGTTGATGATCTCATTACCGCAACGGGATTATTAATTTGTTGTGGTAGCTGTTTTAAGGTTTCCGCTGTAATATGATGTTTATCTTGCATCACCTTTTTAAAGGTAGCACCGTGAATTGTAACTTTTACATCAGGCAATCCCAACATTTTAAGTACATCTGGTGTTGTGCCAACATCAATATAACCTTTGACACTTCCCCCCTTAGAAACCTCATCAACCGCTTTCGCAAAATCAGAATCAGCACTTTCGTTTAGGGAGTAACGTGTTTCTTGGGTATTGTCTTGCGATACATTCTCGGTATGCGGATCTTGGTTAAGTTGTTTGAGCAAAGAAAGAATATCTGCCGTGGTCGCTTTACTGAGATCTTTTTTCAGCACCGCACCGACAATTTTGCGTAATTTGTTCGCCACATTTTCAATAAAAGTGCGGACAGAATTTTCCCCTGTTTTCCAGCTATGGTGAATGCGAAGATTGTAATCTTTCTCTAGCTTTGCCCAATCGTTTGTCTGGCTTGCTGCATAAAGTTCAACAATGGCTTCTTCCGTTGCCACATCATCATTGATATGAATATTCATATCTGCATAACGCTGTTGGATTTTGCGTCTTAACGTTCCCACGACGGGATTAGTGCGGGCAAATTCCATTAAGTTTTTATGATTAGCACTAAAACGAACATTAACACCATTATGCCCCAATTCGTGCCAAGCGACCCAGGCAAGACGTTCTTCACGGCTAAATACGTCATCACCCTTGATATTGTCCGTAACAAGATGCGCCTTACCATTTTCAAAAAAACCTTCTGCGTTTTGCTTATTGCCCTGTAAAGCAACACGGCTAACCAATTCAATCTGGCTGGCAACATCGCCCAATATTTTTTGCAAAAACTGGCGATCTTGTTCAATATTCGCAGAATCAATATGAGGCTGGTTGTTGCTTTGAGTGGTGGTTTGTTGTACAGTATCTGTACCGACTGCTCCCATATCTTGACGCTGACGTGTAGGCAAGGTATGCGTAGGCTGGATAGGATCGTTACTTCCTACTTGTCCATCAGTTGGTTTCATTTCAAACGCATTCATTAACCAACTATTTGATCCTTGTCTTTTTATTAATGTAGCTCGATTTCCATTGTAATCAATAAAAACGCTTTGAACGTTTCCATTCTTGTAAATTTGAGATACTTGCCCTTTTGCAAGCGTCTCAACGACCCGATGAGTAAGCATTTGACTAACTTGACCATAATCCATACCATCTTTTCTAATTCGTGATTCAATAATATGAGCAATCCCCATTGCTCCTTTTGTTTTACCACTAGGCTTAATTTGTCCTACATCCCCCCATTCAAAATCCACCCAGCCATCTAAATTATGGTTATACATTGCTCTATGAACAGTTCTTCGCTCTACAATGGCTGTGTTCATAGCTTCACGGCCACGCTTGATATTCGCTTCCACTGATTTTATTGGCGAATGAGAATAGCGAGTTTGTGCTGCAGAATCACCATTATCTTGTGCATATGGTTGTGCTTGTACACTCGATTGTGCGTTATCTTGTGCTTGAGCTTTATCAAGATCTTCTGCAGTGATGGTGATGTGGGGGTCGCTGTCCTGTTCAATCCATTCACGGATCGCATTGCCATCGTTTGGATCAATCCCGTTACGTTCTGCCAAACGCTGAATTTCACCAAACGCAGTGCGAGTGGCAAAGGTGACTTTTGCTTTGTCATCAGTGAAGGTCATTGGCGTGCTAATAACATCGCTAATATCATCAACCTTTTCTTCATTGAGCCAGCGTTCCATTCGGCTTCTTAAATCAGCCGCACGTTGTTTATCCAACTGTTCTTGAGTTAGCCCTTCCGTTTCAGCTTGAGCTTCTGGCTGAGTTATTGCACGTTGCTCTGTATCAATTTCCTGTTGCGGATTTGTGGCTTGTAAATAGGCTTTGGCTAATTTGCCATAGGTAGAATTTTCTTTTGCACGTTCCGCAATTAACCCGTCTTTGATGTCATTTTCGAGTTCTTCTTTATAATCTTTACGAAGTTGTTCATCTTCAATGACGCTCAATGTTTCATCTAAGACATTTTCATCAAACTGTTGTGCAGCCTTTTCGGTTTGCTTTGGTGTAGGCTCTGCATTTTCACTTTCTACTTCCACGGCATTCTGTAATGCTTCTCTGTGTTTTTTTGCTTGGCGATCGTTACGATACGCATCATAAGCAGAAATTGCCCCTGTTGGCACGCCCAATACAGCACCAGCAACGGCGCTTGCTTGCACGTCATCCATTAGTTGGGTTTTGCCGTCAATTTGTCCTACGCCATAGTTTCTATTCCCTTGTTCTATGGCTTCTTGCGCTGCCTCTTTGGTGACTTCTTTGCCAAAGGTTTTGAGCATACCGCTATTTACGCCTTTGCCTAATTTGCCAAGTGGGCTAATGGCATCAATCCCACCAATTGCAGCTGCTCGCCCAATTCCCGCCAAATTATCCGATAAGTCTGTAGACGCATCTTCAATAGCTTGTTCCAATGTCATTCCTTGCGCCATTCTTTGTTGGATTTGTGGCATTTGAATTGCTTGCTCGGGCGATAGGTTTTTCCACGCATTGCGAATTTCTTCACGATATGAACCCGCACTAGCCGCCGCATTCACCGCTCCTAGACTCAATCCACCTGTTGCGGCAGCCAAAGCAACTTGTGGAATTGCCTGCGTAGCCTGATTGGCGGTGGCAAGTGGGTGATTCCACAATGATTGGAATTTAGCTAGCGCTTCGTTTTCCCCATTCGCCATACGCTGGGCAAACTCTTGATCTTGACGATTAAGCCCAATTAAGCCACGATCTGAAAGCGCATTTGCATAAGCATCTCGGGTTTCTTTCCAGTCGCGATGCCACTCACTTTCAGGCGCAAATGCACCGATGACATCTGCCGTTAAGCCACTGGTTGCTGCTGCGGTAGATTTGGCTAAGTCACTGGCGTGATCCCACGCGCGTTCATACCACGGGCCTTGTCCCGCCAAATTCGATGCTTGGTTAAATTCCGCTTTGATCTTCTCAATTTGCGCAGGGCTAAATCCTTGTAGGGTGTAGAACTTTTCCATTTCCCCTAAATGATGCTGGAATTGATTGTCAATCCAAACTGGATCTAATCGCCCTTTCTGTGCCGCACGCTGTTTTTCTACCTGGGAATTAAAATATTCACCATATTTTGTTCCCATTCCTGTAACATCTTTATCTTGAACATTACGAAATACCCATTCTTGTGGATCTAAAGCTGGTTGCTGTGAGGCGTTAGCTTGATGGTTTTGTAGCATTTGGTTGGCGGTGTTTTCATCGGCAAACACCCACGCACGCGGGTCAAATTGAGTTGATTGTGTCATTATTACTACCTATTAAATAAAACAAAACCCGAACGATTGTTCGGGTTATTTCCATTGATTTTTATTTTCTATCTATTCCAGCCATTTTGATTCATTACCCTGGCAACGAATCCATTAATTTCATCTACGCGATTTGGGTAAAGCAGATAAAGTTGTTTCATATTTTGGCGGAATTTCGCAGGATCTAATGCTGGGACGCTGCCTTCTTCACCTAACATATCTTGCATAGAATTGGTGAGTACATCACTAAAGGGTTTGGTTAAATCAGGTAATGCACGTTGTGCCGCTTTTTGTTGAGATTGCTGATTGGCAAGTTGATTGAAATAATATTTCCACGCCTCGCCACCTGCTACCGCTGCTGGATCGACATTATTTGGTAGCACACCAATGTTTTCCCCTGAGAAAAAGTTTTGCACTTGATTATTTTCATCAAGCAAATGTGGAGTTACACCAGCCATTAGGGAATATTGCGATGCTGCACTGGGATTAATGGGTGCAAGATTTTTGGCGGTTTCTGTAAGGTAGTTTTTATCTCCACTAAGTAATTGGGCAAAGAGATAGGGGTTTTGTTGTTGCGTTGGAAATTGGCGATATTTGTTGAGCAATTCTTCAGGATTTCTAATTCGTCCTTGCTCATCAACAGCGTGTTTTTTCAAGAAATCTAACCCTTGCTCCCAACCTTGTAGTTGGGTTAAATCTGCTTGCTGTTTTGCCACATTGGTTTTGGCTAATGCGTTGGCATAAGCAACGCGCCAATCTTTGGTTTTATTATTTTCATCTAATCGGCGGTGTTGCTCTGCCGTGTCAGCAAAGGCGTTAGCCATTTGAAATGGTACTTTCCACGCATTTAATTCAGCTTCAGGTTGGGTAGCGTACAAGGCTTGGATTTTGTTAATATCTGCAATGGCCATTTTGTTCTCCTAAGTTTGGTCATAAATACTTCGCACTAAGTCACCAATATAATCAGGTATCATTCCTTTGGTAGAAGGTTCTATGCCAAAGGCTTTGGCGAGTTCCTTTTGATATTTCTGCTGATAATTAATTGGCTCTATTGGCGATTGCGCACTTTCTCCTTGAGCTCCGTTGAGTTGTTCAAAGTAATTTTGAAATTCGGCTAAGGGGTTGTTAGATTGAAAATTAGGTTGACTAGGAAAAGAGAACGCATTTTCTTCTGTGTGTTGAGACAAGTTTGATGTCGGCTTTATTGTGCTGTAATCACGCTGACCATTGTATGGATCTATTCCAGCGCTTTTCATTACATCAATTAAGTTTTTGGCATAATTAGGATCGGTAGCATAGCCACCTTTTTGTAATGCTATCGCTGCTTCCGCTGGCGATGCTGCATCAAAATACCCCGCCTTTTCATAACGCCCACCGCGTTTAGTAAATGCAGCCCTGTCTGCTAAGGCTTCCGACAGGCTGTTATAATCACGGAATTTTTGTTTAACTTTGACATTTTGCCCATTGATATTTTCGTGCGTCCAAGATACCGTTCCCTTTTCATCATTATTAGGATCACCGTTACCTGCTTTGACTCCCCAATAATTATACTTTCCAGTAACCTTTTTTCCCCATCCAGATTCTGCGGCCCATTGTGCGGCAACCACTTCAGGATGCGGAATTTCCGCTTGTTGTGCTGCTTGGAAAACTTCCATAAATTGCGCTTTCTGTTCTTGTGTTGCCATTTTTTCTCCCATTAAAAAAGCCTATTGGAATGAGCAATAGGCTTGATATAAATTTGTTAATAAGTGCGGTAAAAAATTGTTTCATAAACCCTCCTTATGTGAATAAGTTATTATAGGCCTATTCAATCTGGAGTTTCACTAAAAATTTAAACGCTGTCTAAAATCAGTTTTACATACTGTTCAAACTGAGTATCACCATTAGTCAAATCAACAAAGCGCTGAATAAAAGGCTTTTCAACGAATAGTGGGTTTTCAATAAGCAATGCCATTACACAACCTACAATGTGATCTTTTTCATCTCTGGCGGTAAATACTTTGATTTTGGTGTACGGATCTTGATTGCCCCAAATACGAAAAAACGGCACCCAACTTTCTCTTAACTGTGCCGTTTGATCGTGATGTTCGCCCACGAAAGTAAAAAGTTCTGCCAGCAAGGATTGCGATTGGCCGATTGCTTCAATGCGTTCTGTTTGGTATTTCATTATTCTGTTCCTAATTCTGCTACAGAAGTAGCAATGTGATAAGCCAGCACTTCGCCTTTACCCGAGATTTCAACGTCAAACTGCAATGTTGAATAGCCCCCCTTTAAACGGTGTGGACGGCTGTCATTAACGATTTTATCACCTAAAATAACAAGCTCTCTGACCATCTCGTTGCGATGGCGTTTATAAGCCGTATGCTTAACGTGCGTTTGTGCAAAATCCTGTTGCAATTTATACGCCGTCATTGCGGTGTAACCAGGTAAGGTATTTAATCGTCCTATCCATTTAAAGGTTTTCCAATCATCACCGGCGTTCCATTGATAAATGCCAGATTCAGTCGCAAAATATAGTTCATCTTGATCACTACGATAAACCGCCTGTGGTTTTATGGAAAGAGTGGTTAAAGATTCAATTTGCACTTCTTCATAAATGCTATCCGGAATTTTAAACCGCAAGCTGTGTGTTTCAGTAAATCCCAAATAATAACCATCTTGTATGACACCAATCATTGTCCAAGGAGCAATAGCTTGCCACTGGTCTTGCGTGAATAATTGTGTGGTAACAATTTTAGATTGATTACCCGAAAGCATAACCAACCCATCTTTAGTCGCATAAAAACAAGCTCCGTTGTATAAGCAAGCGGATTGGTATGAGATGATGGGGTGTGGTTCTTCATGCAAGCTAATAGTCCTACAACCTTGCGATTGGCACGGGCTTTCCATTTCGATAATCGCAGGATATTCATCGGTGAGAATATAGCCTACCCGTTCGCCACATAAAAAGCGAATTGGTTTACCGTTGAAATGGCCATAACGATAGGCTTCAGGAAAAGCGTGCGGCTTAAGGGGTTCACTTAACCACAATTCCGTTCCCACCAGGCCACCAAGCTGTCCATTTCCACAATATTGCAGATCGGTCATAGTGTTTGGCGGTGGTTCATATTCTTCAGTAATGCACACGTCGCCATAGGTGATGTGTGGCTGGTGAATATAATTTGCCGTGCCAAAATCAATCTCATCAAGCAATAAAAAGTGCGCATCATAATCGGTTTTAGCGTCACCATAATCTAAGGGTGTTACCGCACAATATAACCGCACTTTGGCTATGTTGTAGGTTGGGAAATCCATTGGTAGTCCACTTAAAATAACTGGCTTATCATTATGCGCATAAATCGCTTCACTCGGCAAACTTGGGGCTGATTCAAACCCAAATTCATCAACAAGCGTGTAAATATATTGGCGTAGTTCTTGATTGAAATCTTGGCTTAACTCTCCCAAGAACTCGGCATTTGGCGGGGGCAATTCAACGGGAAATCCAAGCCGATTCCACTTCTCTTCGCAAGCGCACTGCTTCTTTTGAATAACAGGATATTCTTTCACCCCACTTGCTACGATGAAACAACAATCGGTATTAATTCGAGAAAAAGACGCCTTGCAATTTTCACTCGCAAGATAACAACATTTATCAATAAAAATGGATTTCCCTGTTTTTTCGCTGACCTTTTTATCCGTACGCCAAGGACGTAATGTGCCACGGGAAAGATCAACATCTTCCGCCACTTGCGCCATTGCTTGATGTAAGTTTTGTGCCTGATACCTCGGGGCAATCCCACCAAAGTTAGTGAGTTTAATACTTGGCATAATTATGCACCTTAAATGAAAAAGGCCTAAGGGTTGGGCTGTTCCTGAATAGCGGAAAGCGTTGCCAAAGGCCGGATGTATTAAGGATAAGCCGCTCTAAGTAATTCAAAATGCGGGCCATCATAAAAACGTTCGTCTTCCGTTTTACCATTTTGATTCCAATCACCGCCCCAGCGGATAGGAATATTTAACTCTTTTGCCGCTTGGAACATTGCTTGGGATATTTTTTGAAATTTCGCTTTATCTTGCCAGTCTAAAGGATAAGGAACAATATCAACGGCGTGGCCTGTAAGATGGCGGCTGTGCATTGTTTTACTTGCCCCTTGAGCAAAAAGTCGCTTTTGTTTGGCTTTGCTGCGAATGCCTTCAATAACGGTAAAATCGACCGCACTTAACTGTAATGCACGGCGAACCACTTTGACTAAGTCTTTGTGAACGCCTTTAAGACTTTCTTCGCTACGCTGGCTAAATTTGAACTTATTCACTTTTCACCACCTTTTTATCCACATAGTTCTTCGCAAATAACCGCACCTGGTCTATTCCAAACATTGCGATAATTGCCCCTAGTGCGATGGCTAATTTTGCTGGCATTTGGAAATACTCAAATAGACTTTCACTTGCTATGGCAAGTGAGCCACAAAGCAAGCATTCCACTAAAATTCGCCAGCACTTTCGTTCTTTGCCCACATAAACAATGCATAAAAATGCAATGATAAAGGTGAGAACAAAGCTATTGATTGAGTTCATATGTAGCGCCACCCAGTTCCAAATGGTTGCCCATACGTCAGGATTTTT
>NZ_PQVI01000020.1 GCF_002921145.1 Avibacterium endocarditidis | reverse complement strand
AATTAGATGCCTTGTTAAGACACAAAGGCATTGCATAAAATTCTGCGAAAAAAAGACCGCACTTTAAAAGTGCGGCTTTTTTTATCAATATTTTTTAGTTTATCCAACCAAAATGTGAAGCAATAAATAACAATGTGAAACCAGCAAGGTAAACCAATCCGACTAAAGATAACCATAATAGGAAACCTCTTACACAATGTTCACCTTTCATCACCAACGATAGGTTCAACCACGCAAATACAGGAGTTGAAACAAAAGAACCTATCATTGCCAATTTTAACATTGGTCCTACGGCATCACTGAAACAGAAAATAATCACTAAAACTGCGATTGTTGAACATAAGATAGATAAATTTAAAAAACTTACACGGCTTTCTTTTTTGCCCGCTAGTAATCTCAAACTTTCAAGATTAGTGCGAGAATAACCATCTAGCATTGATAATGTCGTACCGAAAATACACATAAATGCGATAAAAGCAATGAGGTCTTTTGCCCATTCACCAATGGTTGAAGAATACATATTGATAAGCTGTGCAATATATTTCCCCCCGTACCATTTCAACGGTTTCGTTGGAGCCAAATTGCACTAGCGCCCCCAATGCAAGAAACACTAACGCTAAAATCGCAGTGCTAACATAGCCAACATTAAAATCAAAAATCCCATCTTTATAAGATACTTTGGTTAAACGGCGTTTTGCCACCACCCACATTGAATTAATGACGGAAAGTTCAATGGGTGCTGGCATCCACCCCATTAGCGCCACAATAAAAGCTAATGCGCTTAAATTCCAAGGTGATGGGGAAATGTAATCATCGGCTGCAATTCCTTGCACGCCATTACGCATCAGTGCGATTACCACAGCGGCAACGGTCGTTACCGTTAATGCAATCATAATCACTTTCGCTAAACCATCTAATAAGCGATACTTCCCAAAAAGTAAAATCGCAGCAGCGGAAGAAATCATTATTGCGCTTAAGACAGACATATTAACTGGTGTAGGTAACACGAAATTAAGAATAACCGCACACAGCAAGGAAATCGCCGTCATATTAATGGCGGTTGAGAAAATATTAAGTAAAAAGAAAACCCATAAATATAATTTTCCTTTTTGGCGATAACCGTCAAGTAAGGTATTGCCTGTATCTAGCGTGTATTGCACACCGAAACGGAAAAAAGGATATTTAAAAAAGTTTGCAAGAATAATGATAATTGCAAGTTGCCAACCATAAATTGCCCCAGCTTGGGTAGAAGCAATAATATGCGATCCGCCGATGGCGGCTGATGCCATTAAAATCCCCGGCCCTAGGGAGCTAAACTTAGTTGTCCAGCCTGTTTTTGTTGTGTTTGTGGTCATAGTTATTCCTTATGAAAAAAGGAAATGATTATAATTGATATAAATGCAAAAAAACATAAGTGCGGTGTAATTTTTTACAACTTTTTTACACTATAAAAAGAAGAATAAAGGAAAATCTATTAGGAAAGATAATGGCTGGGGTACTAGGATTCGAACCTAGGAATGCCGAGATCAAAACCCGGTGCCTTACCGCTTGGCGATACCCCAATAGGAAATTCTTTAAGAAAAGAAGATTGAAATGTTAGATAGTATGGCTGGGGTACTAGGATTCGAACCTAGGGATGCCGAGATCAAAACCCGGTGCCTTACCGCTTGGCGATACCCCACCTACTAAAGAACTGCAAGCTAATGAATGGTGCGGGACGAGGGACTTGAACCCACACACCTCGCGGCGCCAGAACCTAAATCTGGTGCGTCTACCAATTTCGCCAGTCCCGCAATATGGTGGCTATGACGGGATTCGAACCTGTGACCCCAACATTATGAGTGTTGTGCTCTAACCAACTGAGCTACATAGCCAAACATTTTGCATTCACCTCATCGGCTTTGCGGGGCTAATTATGCTGATCTGACTCCCCTTCGTCAACTCTTTTTTTATGCTTTTTTCTAAATTCTTTCTCATTCGCATAGAGATTATACAAATCGGCGTAAAAGCGACCGCACTTTACTCTGCTAATAAATGTTGTAGCAATCTGCCATCTAATAAGGCTTGTTTAATCAATGCAAATGCGCCAATCACATCTTCATTTTTTAATTCAGATGCCACCAGCGGTGTGCTTTTCACAAACGCGGGTAAAGCCAAGTTGTCTAAGGTTCGGCGAATAGCAGCAAACAGCACGCTTTGCGCTTGCGTAATCTCCCCTGAAATAACAATTTTTTCAGGATTAAACATATTGACACTCATCGCCAATACGCGTCCAATCTGCACGCCAACGTGTTCGATCAAATCCACCGCTACCGCATCTTGCTTATTTACCGCTTTGCAAATCGCTTCAATATCGTGACTTTCTAAAGAAATCCACTTGCTTTGATAACCATCTTCCAGCAAACGTTGCATTTTTTCTTCAATTGCGGCATTGCTGACAACGGTTTCCAAACAGCCCACATTGCCACATAAACAGCGCTTACCCAAAGGATCCACCTGAATATGCCCAATTTCCCCCACATTATTTTTATAACCAAGAAAGACTTCGTGATTAATCACAATGCCTGCGCCAACGCCACGATGAATACGCAATAATAAGGAATCATAGCAATCTTTGGTAACACCAAAATAATGCTCCGCTAAGGCTAAACTTCGCACATCGTGACCAATAAAAGTCATTAATTGGAAGTGTTCTGCAAGGTGATTTGCCAGCGCCCAAGGTTCATCAAGGGATAAATGCGGTAAATATTGAATATCGTTGGTTTTCACATCCACAAAGCCCGGCACAGTAATACCAATGGCAATAAATTCCGCATTTTTACGCTGATTTTTTTCGATAAACTGCGCAAGGTGCGTTATTAAAAATTGCTCAATTTGCACCGCACTTTGATACTCCGGCAAATCCACAATTTCTCTTTTCAAGAGTTTCGCAGAAAGATCCATAATGGCAAAGGTTACCTGCTTACGCCCTAAATGAATGAGAATGGTGCGAAAGGCTTTATGCTCCGCAATAATAGACGTGGCACGCCGTCCGCCGGTGGATCGCTGCTGCTCCACTTCTTTAATCAGCCCACGTCCTAACAAGTTACGCGTGATTTTGGTTACACTGGCTGGTGCGAGCTGGCTTAGTTCAGAAATTTGAATACGAGAAATCGGTCCTTGCTGGTCAATTAATTTATAAACCACCGCACTATTCATCTGTTTAACAAAATCAACATTCGCGATTTGATGATTATCCCGCATTCTTTTTCCCACACATAAAATACATAAAACGAATAATGCTGTATTTTAAAATGAATTGGGCAAAATGCCTAGACTAGAAAATATCTAAACAAAAAGGCAGCCGAAGCTACCTTTATTTCGTATTTAAATAGCACTCAAAGTGCGGTGATTTTTGGGCTAGTTTTTATACCACGTCCACTGCCCATTGACTGCGCTGCCTAGCACGTCAAAATCATTGTTAAACACAGTCAAATTGGCGATTTTTCCTTCTGCAATATCACCTAAATGATCATCAACACCAATGGCTTTGGCAGGATAGTAATTGCACATTCTTAGGGTTTCATCGAGTGGAATGCCTACTTGTTTCACCGCATTTTCTACCGATTCAATCATTGTGATTGCAGAACCGCCGAGCGTGCCGTTGGCGTCATAGCATTTACCATTGCGCACATACACGGTTTTGCCGACAAAGTCGAAAGATTCAATATCCGCGCCTGCGGCGGCTGTGGCATCTGTAACAATGCACAATTTATCGCCTTTCACTTTTTTATCAATTTTGATATTGCCGAATTCAACGTGCAAGCCATCGACGATAATACCCGTGTAAATATCGCTGTCTAACACCGCGCCGACAACGCCCATTTCACGTCCTGAGCTAATTGGCGACATCGCATTGTGCAAGTGGGTGGCAAACGTTGCCCCCTTGGCAATTGCTTGTTTAGCTACGTCATAAGTGGCGTTGGAATGCCCGATGGAAACCACAATGCCACTTTGTACAAAATCACCAATATATTTTGCCGTTGGATTTTCAGGGGCAAGGGTGATTTTGGTGATCACCGCTGAATTTTGGCATAGAAAATCTTTCATTTCAGGGCTTATGGCACGAATATATTCTGCCTGATGCACGCCTTTCTTTTCGACACTTAAATAAGGGCCTTCCAAATGCAAGCCAAGGGCTTGATTTTTATGCTTTTTAAGATATTCCCCCATTACCGAAACGGCTTGCTTAATGCCCTCATCATCTGCTGTGATAAAGGTTGGCAGATAACTTGTTGTGCCAGAACGCAAATTGGTTTGCTGCATAATTTCAAGGGTTTTCACGGACGTATCGCCATTAAACATCACGCCACCACAGCCGTTTAATTGTAAATCAATAAATCCTGCCGTTAGATTATTCCCTTTTAAATCAATTTGTTGTATTCCCTCAGGCAGATTTTCTTGTGACACGATAGAAAGGATTTTCTCGTCTTCCACAATCACCGCTTGCCCATAAAGCACGGCTTGGGCGGTATAAATCACGCCATTAACTAACGCATAACGCATTTTTTCACCTTCTTTTTTATTCGCTATAACACACTATGAATGGCTTTGGCTTCTAACTCAGTGAAATATTTCACGGTTTTCACTTTTAATTCCTGCGTTGCCGGTTCATCACAAACAAAGATTGCGTGGCGGTGTAGCTGTAACGCACTGATCGTCCAAAAATGGTTCACACTGCCCTCCACCCCCGCTTGCAAAGCAAGGGCTTTATTATACCCCGTGACTAAAAGCATCACTTCTGCTGCGTCAAGCAACGTGGCGACCCCAATGGTTAAAGCGTATTTTGGCACTTTATTCACGTCATTATCAAAGAAACGTGAGTTAGCGATAAGGGTATCTTCCGTCAGAGTTTTAATTCTAGTGCGAGAAGCTAGCGATGACGCAGGTTCGTTAAAAGCAATATGGCCGTCCACGCCAACGCCGCCCATAAATAAATTTACCTTGCCGTAAGATTGCATTTTTTCTTCATAACGGCGGCATTCAGCATCAAGATCAGGCGCATTGCCGTCTAACAAGTTAATATTTTTTTCTTGAATATCAACGTGATCAAAAAAATTCTTATACATAAAAGAGCGGTAACTTTCTGGGTGATCTTTTGGCAGCCCAACATATTCGTCCATATTAAAGGTTACCACGTTTTTAAAGCTCACTTCCCCAGCTTGATAAAGTTTGATTAATTCTTTATAGGTTTGTAACGGCGTGCCGCCTGTGGGCAATCCCAGCACAAAAGGGCGTTCTTCCGTTGGTTTAAATTCATTAATACGATCAACAATATGACGTGCAGCCCATTTGCTGACTTGCTCGGCGGTTTTTAAAGGAATTAAACGCATAGCTCTCTCCTGTTTGCTATCTCAATTTCATTATTTTGAAGTATCATTTCATAGTTTTCATTATAAAATAAGATTAACTTCAAAGAGAAATAGAATTTTAACGAAAAGAGAAAATCGTGATCTAAATCACAAAGAGAAAATTTGCAAAAATAATACCGCTCTATAAAAAAGCGGTATTCTTCTATCATCAAGAATGAAAGGTCAAAAATTACGCCTTACCCCAAACTTCCTCAACAATTTCACGAATGAAATTCAGTTTATTCCATTGTTGCTCTTCTGTCAGGATATTGCCTTCTTCCGTTGAAGCAAAGCCACATTGCGGGCTTAAACAAAGCTGGTTGATGTCCACATATTGTGCGGCTTCTTGAATACGTTTGATGATTTCGTTTTTATCTTCAAGGTTGCCGTCTTTTGAAGTAACCAAACCTAGCACCACTTGCTGATCTTTAATAAAGCGCAATGGTTTGAAATCGCCCGAACGATCGCTATCGTACTCAAGGAAGAAGCCATCAACGTTACAGTGCCCAAATAGGGTTTCTGCCACAGGTTCATAGCCGCCCGATGAGAACCAAGTTGAGCGGAAGTTACCACGGCAAATGTGCATTGTAATGGTCATATCCGCAGGTTTCGCGGCAATAATACGGTTCACCATATACACATAATCTTTCGCGAGTTGCTCTAAATCGAAGCCACGTTCTTGATAAGCTTGGCGTTTTTCTTCAGAACATAATTCGCCCCAGCTTGTGTCATCTAATTGCAGGTTACGACAACCTAGGACATAGAATTTTTGCATCGCACTAATATAAGCGTCCGCAATATCATCTAGTAATTGCTGATTGTTGTTTTTATAACGCTCAATTGGCTGATAATCCGTTTCACGCACCGTACAAATTAAATGTAACATTGAAGGTGACGGAATGGTGAATTTAACAGGATAATCGCCGGCAATTTGCTGTAAAGAACGGTAATGTTCAAGGAATGGGTGAGTATCCGAGAAACCGATTTTATCAACAATTTTCAACGTCTTAGGACGAACATTATGATGTTTAAATTGGACAGAAAATTTTTCTGCTTCCACTTCTTCCACGCCATCTAACGCACTTAAGAAATCTAAATGCCAAAAGGTACGGCGAAACTCTCCGTCGGTTACCGCAGGTAAGCCCACTGCTTTTTGGTGCGCCACTAAATTGGCAATTTCTTTATCTTCCACTTGGGTGAGATCCGCACAAGAAATATCCCCACAGCTACATTGCTGACGTGCCTGTTTTAAACTTTCTGGACGTAAAAAACTGCCAACAATATCAAAACGATAGGGCGCTTTATCACGAAGTTGTGCATTAGGAAATAGTTTGCTCATAATCACTCTCTTTTAGTTATATTTAGATAGAAAGCCGTAATTTTAACAAAAAATTCACACATATTCTAAAAAAATCCCAAAACACCACCGCACTTTTAAAACCACAATAATTTTTACGATCGAGATCGCAAAACCAAACTGCATTTTCCACAAGCACTAAAAAGTCGCTTAATATCCCAACCAAATTTTTATTGCGCAGAAAAATCGGGGAAAAAATTATGCTTTATATTCAGCGTATCCTGCTCATTTTATTCGCACTATGCTCAGCATTAGCTAAGGCCAATCCGCCAGATTTAATGCTACTTGGCACTTACCACAATCAAAATGTGCAAGGTTGGGTGATGAGCGAAAAGTTAGACGGCATCAGGGGATATTGGGACGGTAAACAGCTGTTTACAAGACAGAATAAAATTCTCACGCCGCCATATTATTTCATTAAAGATTTTCCGCCTTTTGCCATTGATGGTGAACTGTTTAGCCAACGCAATGCGTTTGAGCAAATTTCTTCTATTGTGCGTTCGCAAAAAGATAAAGGTTGGGAAAAATTAAAGCTTTATGTGTTTGATGTGCCTAATGCCAAAGGCAATTTATTTGAACGTTTAGCCGTGTTGGAAAATTATTTAGCCCAGCACCCAAGCCAATATATTGAAATTATTAAACAAATTCCAATCAAACATTATGCCCAAGTACAAGATTTTTTGCGTGAAGTAGAACAAAAACAAGGGGAAGGCTTGGTGCTGCGTAACCCTAATGCACCTTATGAAAACAAACGCAGTCAGCAAATTTTGAAATTAAAGACCGCACTTGATGAAGAATGTGAAGTGATTGCACACCATAAAGGCAAGGGGCAATTTGCTTATAAATTCGGTGCGATTACTTGTAAAAATCAGCGTGGCGAATTTCGTATCGGTTCAGGTTTTAAATTATCGGATAGAGAAAATCCACCACCAATCGGTTCAATCATTACCTACAAATACCGTGGTTTGACACAAAAAGGGCTGCCAAGATTTGCCACTTATTGGCGGAAGAAGGAATAATAGCGCATAAAAAATCCCCTTGAAATCAAGGGGATTGATAAAGTGCGGTGGAAATAAGCGAGAATTTTATCTAATTCTGCACTCACTTCTTCCACTTTTTGCGTACCGTCTAAACGGAATATTTGTATTGCCCGCTTCGGGCTTCAGCTTGGTAATAATCAACCAACGGTTTGGTGGTGTTGTGATACACTTTCAAGCGATCTAATACGGTTTCAGGCTTGTCATCAGCACGGATATTAAATCTTCACCGGTTACATCATCTTTACCTTCCACTTTTGGCGGGTTATACACAACGTGGTAAGTACGTCCAGAAGCTTGGTGAACACGGCGACCACTCATACGCTCAACAATCACTTCATCTGGCACATCAAATTCCAACACATAATCAATGCTGATGCCTGCGCTTTTTAAGGCATCCGCTTGCGGAATGGTGCGCGGGAAGCCGTCTAATAAAAAGCCTTTCGCGCAATCTTCTTGTGCAACACGCTCTTTCACGAGCGAAATAATTAAATCATCTGGCACAAGCTGCCCTGCGTCCATTAAGGTTTTCGCTTGTTTGCCTAATTCTGTTCCCGCTTTAATTGCCGCGCGCAACATATCGCCCGTAGAAATTTGCGGAATACCGAATTTGTTCATAATAAATTGTGCTTGCGTGCCTTTACCTGCACCCGGCGCACCTAAAAGAATAATCTTCATATCAACCTCGTTTATAAAAAAATCTGCGATAACATACCTTTAATAAGTCGAAAACTCAAGGGCGATGAAAATCAAAATTAACTAATTTGCAAAAAATTCATAAAAAAGCACCGCACTTTATTTTCCTTGATCTCACGAAATCTCTTCCGCAAGTTCCTTTTGTGAAGGGGATTTGCGGTATTTATCCACCCATAATAGAAATTGGCGTAAACCGTTCCTGCCACAGAGTGCCACACGCACGCCACGGCACAAACCACCGCTGATTCTGGAATGGTTGGGAAGAACTTCATACTTAATCCAGTAGCTAAACCTGCATTTTGCACGCCCACTTCCAAGGAAATGGTTTCTTTTTCGCTAAGCTCATTCCAAACAATTTGCCTGAAGAATAGCCAAGAGCGTAGCCGATAAGGTTATGTACCACGATACAAAGTAAAATCATTAAGCCTGATTGTAAGAAATAATCCCCATAAATGGCGACCACACCGCCCACAATAAAGGCGAAGTTAATCACTGCCACGCCCGGCATTAACGCTTTGATGTCTTGGAACCATTGTTTGCGGTGTAAGCTGATGTTTAAAATCGATCCCACCGCCACAGGCAACACGGTTACTAAAAGCATAAATTTAAACATTGCCCAGCCGTTCATTTCCACGCTTTGGCCTACCAAATAATTTAGCAATAATGGCGTCATTACTGGCGCTAGTAAGGTTGAAACGGTGGTCATTCCCACTGAAAATGCTATATCGCCTTTGCATAGGAACGTCATAATGTTAGACGCCACACCACCAGGGCAAGAGCCAACTAAAACTAAACCAAGAGTGAGCGCTGGGGAAAGATCAAAACTTTTTGCAATAGCAATCGCTACAAAAGGCATTACGGTATATTGCACAATGGTACCGATAAGAATATCCAACGGGCGTTGCGCTAACACTTGATAATCTTTTTACCTAAGGTCATTCCCATTGAAAGCATAATAATGCTGATGATGAACACTTGCGTATCGCCTTTTACCCAAGTGAATAATTCAGGTTTATAAAAGGTGATTAACGCCAGCACAATAATAAAAAGTGCGGTGATTTGGCTAATAAAAACTAAGCTTTTTCAAAAATTGCATTGCTTTCTCCTAAATTTCTTCGTCAATAAAGGTGCTAGTCTGCTTGCTTCCAAGGCGCAACTTTAAATAAACATAACATTCCAGGGATCGCGAGCCAGAAGCAAAGCCAGAAATAATCATAGTAGCCCAGCCAGTCGATCAACGCGCCTGCTTGGGTGTTGAGCGTAGCTCTTGGTAATGCGGCAAGGCTGGTAAATAAGGCAAGCTGTGTGGCAGTGTAAAGGGGATTGGTTTCCCTTGCCATGAAAGCAACAAAGGCGGCTGTACCTAAACCGATGCCAATATATTCCGCGGCCACCACAAGGCTGAGCGACCACAAGGCACGGCTATCTACGGTTTCAAAAGGCCCTTGTTTGGCGAGCCAGGCAAAGCCAAGAATGGTGATAATTTGCACAAATCCAAATAACCATAAAGCGCGGTTAATGCCCACTTTCAGCATTAAAATCCCGCCTAAAATACTGGCGACCACCATTGGCCATAAAGAGGCATTTTTCACCACCAAACCGATCTGGGTTTTGCTAAATCCCATATCTAAATAGAAAGGGGAAATCAGCGCCGTAGCCATACTGTCGCCTAATTTATACAGAAAAATAAACGCCAAAATCCCTAAGGCTGACCAAATACCTTTGCGTTGAAAAAATTCGCGGAAAGGTTCAATGACACTTTCTTCTAAAGTGCGGTGTTTTTTTAGCGCAATATTAGGTTCGGTGCTTAAAAATAGACACATTAAAATCCCCGGCAACATAAACATTGCGGTAATGATAAACACGGTTTGCCAAGGGAAATGATCCGCCAAAATCAATGAAAGCGAACCGGGAACAAGGCCTGCAATACGATAAGCATTAACGTGAATCGAGTTGCCTAAACCTAATTCATTGTCGGTTAAAATTTCTCTCCGATAGGCATCTAGCACAATGTCTTGCGTGGCGGAAAAGAAGGAACAAAGCACGCCCAAGGCGGCAATTAAACTGAGTCCAAATTGTTTGCTTGGATCTAAAAAGCCAAATAATGCCAAGCTGATTAGCAATAAAATTTGTGAGATCAGCATCCAGCCGCGGCGGCGACCTAAAAAAGGCGGCACAAAGCGATCAAGCAAGGGCGCCCAGACAAACTTCCACGAAAAAGGGAGCATTATTAGGGTGAAATAGCCCAAGGTTTTGAGATCAACGTTTTCTGCGCGTAACCAAATAGGTAACAAAGAAACCAAAACATAAAGGGGTAAGCCCGAGCTAAATCCCGTGAATACGCAGATCAGCATATTACGGCTGAAAATTTGTGAAAATAAATTCGATTGTGTGGTCATAGCCATAAAGTGCGGTG
>NZ_PQVI01000002.1 GCF_002921145.1 Avibacterium endocarditidis | reverse complement strand
GTACTGTTGACGGTATTTTTGTATTTGCTTTACGCTGAAAATTACTTCACACGCGAAACATATTCACCAGAACGGGTATCAACTTTGATCACTTCGCCTGTTTGTACGAATAATGGCACACGCACCACTGCACCAGTGCTTAATGTGGCTGGTTTGCCGCCTGTACCTGCGGTATCACCTTTTAAGCCAGGGTCAGTTTCTACGATTTCTAATTCTACAAAGTTTGGTGGGGTTACCGAAATCGGCGCACCATTCCATAAAGTTACGATACAATCCGCTTGGTCTAATAACCATTTTTCTGCATCGCCAACCGCTTTCGCGTCTGCGGAATATTGTTCAAATGTTTCTGGGTGCATAAAGTACCAGAAAGCATCATCTTTATAAGAATAGGTTAAGTTGAGATCCATCACATCAGCCGCTTCTACAGACGTACCTGATTTGAAGTTTACATCTAACACTTTGCCTGAAATTAATTTACGAATGCGAGTACGAGTAAAGGCTTGACCTTTTCCTGGTTTTACAAATTCATTTTCAACGATCACGCAAGGCTCGCCATCTTGCATAAATTTTAGACCTGGTTTGAAGTCAGTGGTAGTATATGTAGCCATATTATCCTCAAATAAAAAGAGCTTGTTTTTAAAAGTGCGTATTTTAACCCGAAATATCCCCATTAGAGAAGTAGAAAATTGGGCAGATCATCTTGCGAATGCCATTTCTGATCCAAAAGTCTTGTTAGAACACTTAAATCTTCCTCTTTCTCTTTTTGAAAAAGATTTTGCGGCCCGCAAGCTGTTTGCGTTGCGTGTTCCCTTGCCTTTTGTGGAACGAATGGAAAAAGGCAACCCGAATGATCCGCTCTTTTTGCAGGCAATGACGTCTCATTTAGAATTTGTGCAAGCGGAAGGATTTAGCAAAGATCCCTTAGAAGAACAGCATACAGCTGCGCCAAATATTTTACATAAATATCACAACCGTTTGTTATTTATGGTAAAAAATAGCTGTGCAATTAATTGTCGCTACTGTTTCCGCCGCCATTTTCCTTATGCCGAAAACAAGGGCGATAAGAAAAATTGGCAAAAAGCCTTGGACTATATTGCGCAACATTCAGAAATTGATGAAGTGATTTTCTCTGGCGGCGATCCCCTTATGGCGAAAGATCACGAGCTAGAATGGCTGCTAAAACAATTAGAAAAAATACCGCACTTACAGCGTTTACGCATTCACAGCCGTTTGCCCGTGGTGATTCCACAACGAATCACGGAAAAACTCTGTGCTTTGCTGGCACAATCCCGCTTTCAAGTGGTGTTGGTTACCCATATTAATCACCCGAATGAAATTGATGACGCACTTGCCACCGCAATGGCGAAGCTGAAAATGGCGGGCGTTACGTTGCTCAATCAAGCGGTTTTGCTGAAAAACATCAACGATAATGCCCTCACCTTGAAAGCCTTGAGCGAGAAATTATTCGCCATTGGCATTCTGCCCTATTATTTGCATTTGTTCGATAAAGTGGAGGGCGCAAGCCATTTTTATCTTGATGATGAAAGTGCGGTGGAAATTTACAAAGAATTACAAAAGCTCACTTCAGGCTATCTAGTGCCGAAATTAGCGCGCGAAATTGCCAATGAGCCGAATAAAACTTTATATTCTGCCTAATTGCTAATGGAACAATGGCAAAATATCCTTTAAAATAAGCAAAATTTGCACCGCACTTTATTTTAGTGCTTTTATTAACATAAGGTATCAACTGTGACTGAACAACATAAACCAGAAAATAACGCAGCCAACAAGGCGCAAAGTGAACTTGATTTAGAATTTAATCAAATGGAACCGATTACCCCTAAAAAACCAGTTAGCCAAGAACCTTCTTTACTTGATAAAGCAAAAGAAATGGTGAGTTCGTTAGGCAAAAAAGAAGGGACTTCAACAGAAACCAACACAGTTGAAACAAGCGAAAGCGAAGTATTGGTAGAAAACAATGGCACAACAGAAGAAGTGGTTGTTGAACAAAGTACACAAACGCAAGATGAGCCGATCAGCAGAAATCTTAATAAGCCTGAACGTTGGGCTATTTTAGGTTTCATTCCACCAAAATATCGCCGTATTTTCATCGTGTTATTACTGGCGGTGATCATTTTATTGATTATCTCTTGGTTAAAACCAAGTTCAGATACCGTCAATGCGTTTGAACAGCCGTCAAACAGCATTCCAACGCAGTTCCAATCGCTCAATCAAGAACAGCCAATGGAAAATAATGTGTTGGATAACTTAAACCAAGGGCAGCCTGCACAACAAGCAGATACACAAAATGCTCAAGGTAGCAGTGAGAATGCGCAAACTACTGTGGCAAATGCAGAAAATAGTGCAGACAATGCTCAAAGCAATCCTGCAACAAGCCCTGAGCCTGTTGCCCAGCCAAGCGTTCAAACAGAGCAACCTGTTGTGCCAGCAGTAAAACCGCAACCAACACCCGCTGAGCCAAAACAAGTGGTAGAAACGGTGAAAACGGCAAGCAAACCTGCTGCGGCACAAACACAGCCGAAACCACAGCCTAAGCCTGTGGCAAAAGCGACAACGCAAACAACCAATACAAGCAAACCAAAAGCAGAAAGCAAAGCTCAAACTGCGAGAAAAGCAGAGCCAAAAGCGGAGAAAAAAGTCCCTAGTGGTGGAAGCAAAACCAGCAACGAACAAACCTACTGGCACAAGCAAAACCCTGACTATTCCGCAAGGCGTTTCGCTTATGCAAGTCTTCCGCGATAACAATCTGAATATTTCTGATGTGAATGCGATGACAAAAGCAAACGGTGCGGGCAATGCGTTAAGTAGCTTTAAACCGGGTGATAAAGTGCAAATTTCGGTTAATTCGCAAGGGCGTGTTGAACAGCTTCGCTTAGCCAATGGTAGCACCTTTATTCGTCAGGCAAATGGCACTTATCAGTATAAAAAATAAATCGTAAAAAAATAAACTGTTGAAAGAAACAAAAATGGCGGAATTTAATTTTCCGCCATTTTTTATCCTGACAAAAACGACAAAAATTACAACCGCACTTTCTCTCCGCCGAAATCGTCCAATAAATTTGACGTTAATTTAGCAAGAATCCCTGTCATCAACACAAAATCGGCATCAAAGCGTTGCGCCACATCTTCTTTCAAAATGTCGTCATTTTTTTCCCGCACTTCATCGGCAAACTTCAAGCGTTTTAAGGTGCCGTCTTCATTTAATACAAAGGTGAGATGCGCTTCCCATTCCAAAGCCAATTTGGTGATAGTTTTTCCAGATTGCAATAATGACAGAATTTCTTCCGCATCTAAGGCTTGCTGTTTGCAACGGATCACGGCGTTATCTTCACTGCCACGTAATTCGGCATCTTCCAATGCAATCAACCAATCTGGTGTGGCATCATTGCTCACCCAATGACTCATTGCTAAACTTGGATCATTGGCAAAAGCCAGCGGCACAACAGGCAGAGAGCCTAAGGATTTACGCAATAGTGCAAGGGCGTCCTCAGCACGCTTGCTTGAAGCCGCATCGACATAAACGAGCTGATTTTCACTATCCACCCAAATTGCCGTTTGCTGATATTTACTAAAGGCACGCGGTAGCAACATTGCCACCACATCGTCTTTCAGCGCTTGCTTTTCCACTTTCTTCAATTTGCGATTTTCTTTTTGCTCTAAATCAGCAATCCGCTGATCTAATTCGCGTTTTACAACGTGAGCAGGCAGGATCTTTTCTTCTTTGCGAGCCATTAATAAAATCTGTTTGCCCACCGAAAAATGTAACAACTCACTGGTTTTCAACGGTGAAACCCAACCAAATTTCTGCATATCCCCTTGACCACAAGGGTGAAACTCACATTGTGCAAGCTGTGCTTGCAACTGCTCGGCTGACCAATCTAATTCTTTAGTTAAACGATAGGCCATAACGTTCTTAAACCACATAGGCATTCCTTCTTTATTCGGGTAAAATGTGCCAACGAAAAACCTATTGTAACTGATCTTAAACAAAACTATGCAACAGAAATTAATTACTTTCATCGGCGGCGGAAATATGGCGCAAGCTATTGTGTTTGGTTTATTGAAACAGGGGTATCCTGCACAAAAAATTACCGTCAGCGATCCGAATGCAGATAAACTGGCGTTGTTTGCTGACCGTCAAGTGAATATTTCGCAAGATAATGTGCAAGCGGTACAAAATGCCGAAGTGGTGGTGTTAGCGGTAAAACCACAAGCCCTTGCGGAAGTGTGCCAGCCTTTAAGTGCGGTGGATTTTTCTGAAAAATTAGTGATCTCCATTGTAGCGGCAATTTCTGTGCAAAAACTCACCGCACTTTTGCCTAGCGCGCGCCATATTATCCGCGTTATGCCGAATACGCCAGCCTTGGTATCGGAAGGAATGGCAGGTTTATTTGCGGAACACAATGTTCCAGCCGATCTCAAAGCCTTTGCACAAGATTTAATGAGTGCCGTAGGGCAAGTTTGCTGGGTAGAGCAAGAAGATAATATGCACTTGATTACCGCTGGTTCTGGCAGTAGCCCCGCGTATTTTTTCTTATTTATGGAAGCGATGGAAAACGCCTTGAAAGCGCTCAATTTAGATGCACAAACCGCACGAATGTTGGTGCAACAATCCGCTCTTGGGGCGGCTAAAATGGTGCAACAACAGCCTGATGTGGCCATTTCTACCTTGCGTGAAAATGTGACATCAAAAGGCGGCACAACGGCGGCAGCGCTAAATGTTTTTCAGCAACAACAATTATCCCAAACTGTACAGCAAGCCATTGAAGCTTGCGTGCAACGTTCACAAGAAATGGAAAAATTATTTTGATGAAAATCAGCCCTTTTAATTGGTTAGCCTTGAGCTTTTTCGGCTATTACTGCGCCTATGGCGTGTTTGTGCCATTTTCCCGCGTGGTTGAAATCGCAATCTTACAACGAAGAAATCATCGGCTTTATTATTGCCAGTTCTTATGTTTTCCGCTTTTAGGTGGGATCGTTTTCTCCGCAATGATTAAAAAGAAGGGCATTTGCTCAATGCCTTACGGTATCTCGCTTGGGCAAGCTGTGGCGTAATGCTTTATATGAGCTTTGTGGCGGAAAGCTTCCCCTTGCTTTGCCTTGGTATAGCCTTATTTGCGATGATTAATGCGGCAGGAATGCCGTTAAGTGATACTCTTGCAACAACTTGGCAACAGCAAATTCATTTGGATTATGGCAAAGCGCGATTGATTGGTTCCGCTGCCTTTGTGGTAGGCGTTACGCTGTTTGGCAACATTATTGGCTTTATTGGTGAGAATTATACGGTATGGATTTTAACTGCATTGTTAGCCCTTTATGCCATAATGCAAATGACCACGCCAAAGATTTTGCCACAAGATACACAGACAAGTGCGGTGGAAAATTCCGTTGGATTTTTGCAGTTATTAAAAAATAAATGTACGTTACGTTTAATTATTGCCATTTCTCTTATTCAAGGTTCGCACGCCGCTTATTATGCTTATAGCGTGCTGTATTGGCAAAGCATCGGCATTTCTGTGCAGACAACCAGTTTACTGTGGGGATTAAGCGTGGTGGCGGAAATTTTGCTCTTTTTCTTTTCCACCAAATTATTCCGTTTCTGGAAAGTCAGCACCCTATTTTACTGTGCCGCCATCGCTTGTGTAGTGCGTTGGGGCGTGTTAGGCAGTGCGACAAGTCTTTGGCTAATTGCCTTAGTGCAATTATTGCACAGTTTAACTTATGCCCTTGGTCATTACGCCATGGTGCGTTACATCACCACGCAACCACAAAATGCTATGGCGAAATTGCAAGGCTTGTATAACGGCATTTCAAGTTCGGCGGTGATCGCCTTACTTACCGCATTGGCTGGCGTGTTATACCCAATTTCCCCACAAATGGCATTTACGTCAATGATGATTTTTGCCCTGCTCGCATTGCCGATTATTCCACGCAAGGTAGAAGCATTTTTGATTCGACGTGTGGAGTAGCCTTTTTGATGAAAGACAGCGCCTTAATCGATCTTTTTCTCAATGAACAATGGCTAGAAAAAGGGCTTTCGGAAAATACCATTCAATCCTACCGTTTGGATCTTAGTGCGGTGGCAAATTGGCTCGAAACGCAAAATCTCACCTTTGAAACCTTAGATGCCATTGATTTGCAAAGCTTTCTTGGTGAGCGATTGAACTTGGGCTACAAAGCTACAAGCACAGCAAGATTATTGAGCGCGTTGCGTAAATTCTTTCAATATTTATATCGGGAGAAATATCGCACAGACGATCCAAGTGCGGTGCTAACTTCGCCAAAATTGCCGAGCCGATTACCAAAATATCTAACAGAACAACAGGTTACGGATTTGCTCAACACCCCTTGCGTGGAAGAGCCGTTAGAATTACGCGATAAAGCAATGTTGGAATTGCTTTATGCTACAGGTTTACGGGTTACCGAGCTGGTTTCACTTACTCTTGACAACATCAGCGTGCAACAAGGCGTGGTGCGTGTCATCGGCAAAGGCAACAAAGAACGCATTGTACCAATGGGCGAAGAAGCCGCTTATTGGATCAAACAATTTATGCTTTATGGCCGAGCCGCATTGCTAGACGGACAGCCTTCAGACGTGCTATTTCCCAGTCGGCGCGGCACTCAAATGACTCGCCAAACCTTTTGGCATCGCATTAAACATTACGCCATTTTAGCGGATATTGACAGTGAAGCGCTCTCGCCTCACGTATTACGACACGCCTTTGCAACGCACCTAGTCAATCACGGTGCAGATCTCCGCGTGGTACAAATGCTCTTAGGACACAGCGATCTCTCCACCACCCAAATCTACACCCACGTCGCCAAAGAACGCTTAAAACACTTGCACGAAAGGTATCACCCAAGGGGGTAAAATTTGTGAAAAAACGACCGCACTTTTAATTCAGAAAAATATAGCTAGGTTCTATTTCAATACGTTAGGTTGAATTTTGAAGTGCGGTGATTTTTTGGAGATTTTAAGAAAGATAAAGAAAATTACTTTAAGAATAAATCTCCCCAACTTCTCTTTACTAAAGATTGGCTTAAAAACAAGCATACTAAATGTATGAAAGGAAAAATTAAATTCCCGTGTAAATTGCCTTTATTTTTAACAAATTTTTAGAAAAGTAACGCCGAGCGAGAGCGAAGCGAACATCAGGCTTACTTTTCGTGAAGAAAATTTGTTAAAAATGAAGATCAGCAATTTAGTCGGGGGCTTTTTTCTTTGCCTACTTTCTTTTGAGCAANNNAGAAAGTAGGTCGCTCAAGAGCGAAATCTGTTAGTTATTCCAAAGAAAAAGTAATTAGCTAAAATAACGATAGCGTAATTAAAAATATTTTAAATTTATGCCTAAATAAAATAATTACTCAATTTTTTCCTTAGGCAAAATCACCTTATTATAAAAGCTACCGTTGATTTGGGTTTTATGTAAATGATAAAGATGATATGCCTTAAATGCAGCGGCATCAGGTTGTTGTGGATTGTGCCAAAATTCTTCTAATGAGCCTTGATGGGTTATATCTGGAATGTCGTAATGCGTGCGTCCTAGTGTAATTACGGGCATATTATGGATTAATGCGGATAAGCCGCTGGTGCTGTTAAGCGTTACCATTCCTTTGCCGTGGCGAAGTAACACAGGCATTGGTATGTCATAGACATAAAACAAACGCCCTTGGAGTTCTGGGTGTTCTGAGAGATAACGCTGAATAACCTGTTTATAGCTGATAAATCCTCGATCCATTGGGTGATGCTTTACGATTAATTTTAGTGAAGTTGGGGCATTTTTTACAAAAGAATCTAACACATAGATCAAAAATTGTTCTACGCTATCGAAATCGCAATGTACCCTTACTTGGCTGTCATCATAAACTTGCAGCGGTAAAATATAAAAATCACCTAATTTATTTTTCTTAATTTTACGAATAAACATTGCTCTTTTATCCAATGATAAACACGCTTCATTCCTGAAATGAGCCATAGTTTTATATAATAATTGAGATTATAGACTCTATGATGTTTATAATAAGGGAATTCTTTTTCTTTGCATCTGGAGATTACATAATATTGTGTAGCAAGTTTTGCCATTGGAAAAAAACCGTTTGCTACTGGAATTGGCTGAGAAATTGGGGGGAGTTCTTCAGCTTGTTTTAAAAAAAATTGCTTATCTCTTGGTAACGGTGAATAGGCATTCACGCCTTCTTTTTCTAAGGTAACATAGTGCGGACGAAAATAGCCTTCTTCAAATACCCAAAAGGCACACCCTAATTTTTTAGTTACTGCTTTTGCTATACGATGGTAACGGCGACTATCGCCAAAGCACACTATTGTATCAATGTTATGATCTTTGCAAAATTGTAATAAGAAAACATCAAAATATTCTAATTTGCTGTTGTAATCAAAAATAAATTGATTATGAAGTGCGGTGGAAAAAAATATTTATCACCAGGGTTAAAATTTAATTTATAAACCGTTTTTTGCTGTGTTTCAGATAACCAATCCGCCAACTCTTTGAAAAAATGTCCAATAGGCCCTTGTAATAATAAAATCCGTTGTGAGCTTGCTACTAACTCGTTTAAATTATTAACAATCATTTTGTTCCCTTAGGTATAAATAGCTATTTCAGCCAAAAAGTGCGTACAAAGTAACAATATTTCCCTATTTTTTTGCTTAACCAACTCTTATATAAGCCCGTATCTTTCAATTGATTTTTTTGTTCCAACAATATCTTAACTGTGGTGCTTGCATTGGTTAATTGCATGGTATTAGGGTTAAGATAAAGTGGATAGTATAACAGAGTTCCTGCAATTAACTGCGCTAATGTTAATTTTCTTTTTCTACGTGGTAAGGCATAGGCATCAATCGTTAATCCCCAGTGGGCATAAAATGGTGAACCGTAGCAATATACCGTTTTCCCTCTTAATAATGCTTCAAAACCCGCTAAAGAAGTCATTGTATGGATTTCATCGACTGCTTGAATGCAATCTAAAATATTCGCCTCAGTCACAATTTGCTCAGCGTAAATCAATGCTTGCTCTTGTGCTACGTTACCTTTTCGGTTACCACTTAATACATCTGGGTGTGGTTTATAAATAATGTAAGCATCAGGGTGAGCTTGTCTAACCTGTTGCAGCAAAGTGAGATTAGATTGACACTGGGGTGAACCAAAGCGAATAGAAGCATCGTCTTCCACTTGCCCTGGCACTAAAAGAACTTTTTTCTCCGTATTTGGGCGAGCAAAGCCAGCAGAACCTACATTATATTTACCGATATTGGCTTGAATAAGCTGTTGCTGTATTTCTTGAGCTAAATCTTCATCTTTTTCTGAGAAAGCCGTATTCTGCAAAATAAATTCTAGCTGTGAAGGCTGCTGCGGATTAAAATAAATTCCCGAAGGATCAAGCACCAAAGAAAGTGGCGCAACAAGGTTTGAACCTAATCCCACAGAACGAATAAAACCATCTTCCATTCGCCAAATCGGAATATTATTTTGCTCCGCATAGGCTATGAATTCTGATTTTCCTTGCCCCCATAGCAATAATTTTGCATTTTTGCTCAGTTGAATTTTCTTAAACTTAGCAAACGAGGAGAGGAAATGTAAGCGACAGTTTGGTAAATGGAAAAAAGGTTTTAACACCGTTTTTTTCCACAAAGAAAGCCCAATGCAATAAAAATCGCCCACTAACACAGATTGCCAATGCTTAATCCAGCTTAAATAATGAATGACATCAAAAATATCACCTGTTTCACCAGTAAATGGATTAATGTAGCGGCTATACTGAAAATAAGCGGCATAGAAAACTTCATTTAATGTACTGGGCTTGCGGCGTTGTTGTGTGATAAGTTCAGCAACAAAAGGGTGGCGATCATCGGTTAATCCCCAGCCTGCGAACCAAGGCACACCAAAGGTTACCACTTCTTTACCTTGTAGCAATGCTTCAAATCCCATTTGTGAAGTAACGCAATATACTTTATCCACCTGTGATAACAAGGTTGGTGGATTAATGTCTTGACTAATAATTCTCACACGCGGTTGATCTAATAAATCGGTTAAATATCCCCGTTTTTTCCCTGCAATTACATCAGGGTGTGTTTTCACCCAAATTTCAGCATATGGATTTTCTTGCAATGCTGCTTGCAACATCTGACGAAAACTATTTTCATCAGCCAAGCCATATTGTACCGCCATATCACCAAATGTTTGATCAATAACCAATACGATTTGATTTTTATGTTCTGTGGCTATTGGCTCGCAAGGTGCGTGATTATATTTAGATAATTGCCATTCACGAATCAATGCCATTGCTTGATGAGATTGTTGCGCTTGCTCATCATTTAAGCTGCAACCAGCAATTAACTTTTCCAGTCGTGAAGGTTTTTCGGCTGCGTAGTAAATGCCCACATCGTCCACAACCAAAGAAAATGGCGGAAATCCTTCAACCCCTAATCCGATAGAGCGAAGAAAGCCATCTTCAAGCGCAATATAACGAAGATTATGCTTTACCGCATAATCCCGCGCTTTGTTTGCCGTTGGACGAAATCCCCAACCTATCACCGAATTTTCAAAGGAAAATGTTGGGCTATCCTTTAGAAAGTTGGATAGGTTAGGGATTTTTTTGATTCCGGAGGAAAAGATAATTGGGGTCATGGTTGTTCCACAATACGAAAATGTTGAAAACATATTAAAGTAGATATATTTAATATGCAACTAGCTTCAGTATCATTGAGAAATTATTCTTAATCATCTCATAAAAAACCTCAGTTCAGTGATAGGGTATATAAACATCTAGATTACTCACTAAAATGATAACTATTTTATTACCTAAAGCTAAAAAATATGGCATAATTCTTCTCCCTTTAGTTATAGAAATGATTACTTTTAATATGAGGATTTTATTATGTCAATATCTAATGAAGTTTTAACCTTAATCTCACAAGTCGCTCAAAAAAGAGTATCAGAAAATGAAGACTTACTGGCAACAGGCCTGATTGATTCAATAAGCGCTATGGATTTAGTAATGGCGATAAAACAAAAGTTTGGCGTTGATTTACCATTTGATCAGTTAGTTGATATTCTGTCAAATTCCGCAAACGTGATTCAATATGTTGAAAATAATTATAAAGGATAGATTATGAAATCACTGAATGACTTTGAAAATCTAGATGATTTTTTAGCATACTGCTTCAGCCAAAGAAGAGGAAAGGCGTTATCAAATAGCACTCAAGAATGTTCTTGGGAAGAACTTAATGTCAAAATGAAAGCATTTATTGAGGCTTATCAGCAAGTTGCCGATATTAGTAAAACATTCCTTTAATATTGCATGGTCATAAGGAAATTGATTTTGTTGTCGCTATTTATGCTTGTTTGCTAAATAAGATTCCATTTATTCCTGTAGATAGCATTTATCCAGAGAGTCGTATAACCAATATTTGTAATTTATCAAAAGCACGTTTTGTTTATCGTTCAGCAACCCAGACTTTTGAGAAGCAAACAGATGATGAAATTG
>NZ_PQVI01000019.1 GCF_002921145.1 Avibacterium endocarditidis | reverse complement strand
TGCGGTGTAAAATTTGTGTATTTTTGAAAGGCATTGGAGTACCCCAATGCTTTTTTCATTCTATCCTTGATGCCTTATGCTTATTAAGCGCCTGTTTCTATTCCACAGAAAAATTTGTGATTTTTCTACCGCACTCTTAGGATAAGGGCTGTGTGTAATCGTTCTTTCTGTTTTTATATAACGTCTTGTATAGAAAATAAAAGTGCGGTGTAAAATTTGTGAATTTTTCTGTGAGATCGCAATCCTTGATCAATTTTATTTTGTATTTTGCGTATTGTGTTTTGTGATTTAGCGGATAGGAAAAATTCGATGAAATAAAAAAGCGCTGAGTTTCTCAGCGCCTTTATATTCTAAACGATGTCTTAGTAATTAAAGTACATCAACGCAATTTAAATCTTGGAAAGATTTTTCTAAGCGTTTAGACATTGATTCTTCAGATTTGCGTAACCAAACACGTGGATCGTAGTATTTTTTGTTTGGCGCGTCTTCGCCTTCTGGGTTACCAAGCTGACCTTGAAGATAAGCTTCGTTGGCTTTATAGAAGTTTAAGATACCTTCCCAAGCTGCCCATTGTGTATCTGTATCGATGTTCATTTTTACTGCGCCATAGCTGATTGCTTCACGGATTTCTTCAGTTGATGAGCCTGAACCGCCGTGGAAAACGAAATCTAATGATTTCGGTGGAAGACCACGTTCTTTAGAAACGAATTCTTGTGATGCACCTAAGATTGACGGTTTTAATTTTACGTTACCAGGTTTGTAAACACCGTGTACGTTACCAAATGCCGCAGCAATGGTGAAACGTGGGCTTACTGGGTTTAATTGATCGTAAACGTAAAGTACGTCTTCAGGTTGAGTATATAAACGAGATTCATCAACATTAGAGTTATCTACGCCGTCTTCTTCCCCACCTGTGATACCGATTTCAATTTCAAGGGTCATACCCATTTTGCTCATACGCGCAAGGTATTCACGGCAGATCGCCATATTTTCTTCCATTGGCTCTTCAGAAAGATCGATCATATGTGATGAGAAAAGTGGTTTACCTGTTTCTGCGAAATGTTTTTCACCCGCTTCTAATAAGCCGTCAATCCAAGGTAATAATTTTTTCGCCGCGTGGTCAGTGTGAAGAATCACTGGCACACCGTATTCAGCAGCCAATTCGTGAACGTGTTTTGCCCCTGCAATTGCACCTAATACGTCAGGACGTGCACCACTTGCTGGTTTAATGCCTTTACCCGCATAGAATTGTGCACCACCGTTAGAGAACTGGATAATCACAGGCGCTTTAACGCGTGCTGCGGTTTCTAATACGGCATTCACAGAGTCTGTCCCCACGCAGTTTACCGCTGGGATTGCGAAATTGTGTTCTTTTGCATAGTTGAAAACTTTTTGTACATCATCGCCAGTTAATACGCCCGGTTTTACAATGTCTAATAATTTTGCCATTTTTCTGTTTCCTATTTAGTGAATAGTGGTTTTTAATATGAAAAGGGCGTACTGCATTCGCCATGCCCTAAAATCAATGAATTAGTTTTTTGCACGTTTCTCTAAAATTTCAACGGCAGGTAAGACTTTACCTTCTACAAATTCTAAGAACGCACCGCCACCAGTTGAAATGTAAGAAATTTTATCTTTGATGCCGAAAAGATCGATCGCTGCAAGAGTATCACCGCCGCCTGCGATAGAGAATGCACCGTTTTGAGTTGCTTCTACAATGGCATCTGCCACGACTTTTGTACCATTACGGAAGTTAGGGAATTCAAACACGCCCACTGGCCCATTCCAAAGAATAGTTTTTGCACTTCTAATAATTTTCGCTAATTCTTCTGCGGATTTTTCGCCAATATCAAAAATGGATTCATCGGCTTTCACATCATCAACAGACTTTTCAATCGCTGGTGCAGTTTCAGAGAACTCTAAACCTACGCGAACATCTGTTGGCACTGGGATTTGTGTGGCTTTTGCTAAGCGTTGTGCTTCAGGGATTAAATCCGCTTCGTATAAAGATTTACCCACATCTTTGCCTTCTGCTGCGATGAAAGTATTTGCGATACCGCCGCCAACAATCAGTTGATCCGCCACTTTAGAGAGGGAATCTAACACGGTTAATTTGGTTGATACTTTTGAACCACCCACAATAGCTAACATTGGACGTTGTGGCTCTTTTAAGGCTTTGCCTAAGGCATCTAATTTCCGCCGCTAATAATGGGCCAGCACAAGCGATTGGCGCAAATTCTGCTACGCCATAGGTTGAAGCTTGCGCACGGTGTGCTGTACCAAAAGCGTCCATCACAAAGACATCGCAAAGTGCGGCGTATTTTTACCTAATTCTGGATCGTTTTCTTTTCACCTTTGTTGATACGCACGTTTTCAAGTACCACGATTTCGCCATCGTTCACTTCTACGCCGTCTAAATAATCACGGGCTAAACGCACATTAAAGCCTGCGTCTTTTAAGTAATCAACCACAGGTTGGAGGGAATCTTCAGGTTTGAATTCGCCTTCGGTTGGACGACCTAAGTGAGAAGTAACCATCACTTTCGCGCCTTTTTCAAGGGCGAGTTTTAAGGTTGGAATGGTTGCTTGAATACGTGCATCAGACGTTACTTTGCCGTCTTTTACTGGCACATTCAGGTCGGCACGAATAAATACGCGTTTACCTGCTAAATCTAGGTCGGTCATTTTAATTACTGACATAATTTACCCTCTATATAGTTTAAAAAATAAATAATCACTGCGTGGCATTATACCTAGTTATCGCCAGCTTGTAACTGCTTTAGATCAAATTATCTGCGGGATTTTTTCGCTTTTAAATTAATTCCATTAAGTTATTTCAAGCCAGACTTAGAACCTTATATTAGCGAGGACAATCCATCACTTGCCACTGCAAATCATAACAAATAAATAATTCATTATGGCTTGCCCGCAAATACGCCCCTTTTAATTGTGGATTGTGCTTTTTCAGCCACGCAAACAATTCTTTACGCGACATATTTTGATCGGGCAGCGTTAAAGTGCGGTATAAATTTTGCTGTTTTTCAAAATAAGCATTAGCATTATTGAAAGCACAAGCCCCGTGCTTTTCCCATTCGCCTTGTAACAAATTGGCACTCGGGCTATCGGCTAAATATTTTTTGATAATTGCGGGATCAACCATCGGTAAATCGCCACGACAAAAACGCGGGTGCTCGCTCACCGAATGGGCATTGGCATTTTGCGGCCATAAGCCGTGGATCACCCAGCCATATTGTTGAGTGCCACATTGGCTCATTAAAGATTGCGGCAAATTGCCGTTGTAACGCTCTTTTTGCGCTTGGCAAAATCCCGGCGACCAAGACAACGCCAGCATATAATAATCCACGGGTGCGCTTTTATTTTGCCCAATGGCGTCATCGCGCATAATGTAATCATAATTCTCGCCAAGTGATGCTTGTGTATTTTGTTGCTTTGGTGTCTTTGCTTGATTTTGCTGAGATTGCGCCGTGGGTTCAGGTTGGTGTGTTTTTTCGCTAGGCTGAAAATAATTCCAAATCAATGCAATACCTGCAATGATTAATGTGCCTAAAAAAGAAAGTCCTTTGTTGTTTTTCTTGCTCATTTTGTTTTGCCTATTTAATTTTCCTTGCCGATTCTTTATAATCTCGCCCTTTCAATAATTTTACGGGGAAATTATGGCACTTTTAATTACAGATAAATGCACAAATTGCGATATGTGCTTGCCAGAATGCCCGAATGATGCCATTTCCGTGGGCGATGACATTTATGTGATCGATCCCAATCTTTGTACGGAATGTGTGGGGCATTATGATACCCCAACTTGCCAAAAAGTTTGCCCGATCACCAACTGCATTAAGCCCGATCCCGAGCATCAAGAAAGCGAAGCCCAATTGTGGGAGCGCTTTGTGTTAATTCATCATTCTGATCAGTTATAGCGATTTAAAGGGTTTTCTCCGCCCATTTTGCCAATAACACGCCCGTTGCCACCGCAACATTCAAGCCAGCTTTCAGCGGATTGGCAAGGGATAAATTCACTACTTCATCGTGATTTTTTGCCAAATTTTCACCCGCACTTTCGCTTAAAACAAAGACCACTTTATCGCTCAATTTCAGCTGAGCGAACGGTTTCGCTTGCTTGCTTTGGCTTAAATGCACGATTTGATAGCCTTTTTCACGCAATTTTTCTAACGCCTGTTCACTGCTATCGACAAGCAAAGTATGCACATATTCCGCACCACCTTCTGCCACACGCATTGCTGCGGCAGAATTTAACAAATCTGCTTCGCTTAACACTAAACCTTTCACGCCATAGACCGCACAAGTTCGCACGATTCCGCCAATATTATGTGCGTTATGCACATTATCGAGTAAGATCAACGCATCTTTTTCACGTGGAATATCTAAATAACCGCTCAATGTAAAATGACGCGGCTTTTTCACCAACATACAAATGCCGTTGTGATGTTCCGTGCCGCTCACAAGTGTAAGCTCTTTGCTATCGACAACGTGATAGACTTTTTTATTCGCCGCCAAATAGCTAAATAACTCGCCCACACGGTGCGCCATTTCCACAGTTGTCCACACGCGAACAATGTTTTCAGGACGCTCAGCAAATAGTGCAAGGCACGTATTTTCACCATACACCTTCATTTCTTCTGCGCGATTTTTCTTAATCTTTTCTGGCGCGCGAGGGGAAAGTGGGCCGGTTTTTTTCTGCTTTTCTTTCACACCGGTGCTTTTTATCACCACTTTCACATTGGCTGTACCGCGCGCATTTCCCATTGTTAATTCTGTGCGTTGTTGCACTTTTTCAGCGGATTTTGTGGGTGTTCTTTCACGCGAGAAAGTGCGTTTGTCGTCCTTTTTGCCACGGGAAGAATGAGGGGAAAAGTGCGGTGCTTTTTTATCTTGTTTTTCGCCAGAATAGCGTTCATTGAAGCGTTTGCTGGAATCTGCTTGCTGGAAAGTCGGTTTTTTTGCGTTCATTTTATGTTGCCAAATTGTGATGAATGTGAGAAAAGTGGGTAAAAAAGCACCGCACTTTATGGGAAAATGTGACCATTATAACGAAAAATATCTTTTTCCAAGCCAAGAAGTAAATATTGTAAACTACAAGGCTGAAAAAAATGGATTATCAAAATTAGAGTAAAAAATTATGTTGATAAATAAAACGAAAAGGGCAGAAGAAAATTTGCAAGCTTTGCCGAGTTTGGCACTACAATCCTCGCAAATTGACTTTCTTCACCACCCTGCGGAATTTAAGCAACAAATTATCCAGCTTATTCGTGAAGCAAAAACACGCATTTATATCACCGCACTTTATTGGCAAAATGATGACGCGGGGCAAGAAATTTTAAATGAAGTGTTTTCCGCTAAAAGCCGTAATCCCGAGCTTGAAGTGAAAATTTTTGTCGATTGGCATCGTGCGCAGCGTAATTTGCTTGGCGCAGAAAAATCTGCCACCAACGCAGATTGGTACTGCGAACAACGTGCCATTCATCAATATGGTGAACACGCCCATTTGTTTTTCGGTGTGCCAGTGAACACGCGCGAAGTGTTTGGCGTGTTGCATATTAAAGGCTTTATTTTTGATGATACCTTGTTATATAGCGGGGCGAGCATTAATAATGTGTATTTGCAGCAAAATGAAAAATACCGCTACGACCGTTATCATAAAATCACCCATTCCGCCCTTGCGGATTCAATGGTGAGGTTCCTGCAACAGTATCTCCTGAGCAATCAAGCGGTGCTACCATTGGATAATTCTAAACGCCCAAGAACCAAAGAAATTCGCCAGCATATTCGTGCTTTCCGTAAAGGCTTGGCAGCAGATGGGCAGTATAAGTTTGTCAACGAAGAAAATTCTGGCTTAAAAATCACCCCACTTTTTGGCTTAGGCGGTGGTGCAAACCTGCTTAACCGTACGATTGAAGATCTTTTCCAGATCGTGCAAGAAAA
>NZ_PQVI01000018.1 GCF_002921145.1 Avibacterium endocarditidis | reverse complement strand
CAAAACCTTGTGGATTTTGCCACAAGGTTTTTTATAACGGATTATTCTAAATTTATTTTTATACGAAACCAGTGTATCTTATTATTTACACTTATGGTTTCATAATAGAAGAAGATGGAAAAATCTCGCGAAAATTCCACCGCACTTTATTCCATCACCAACCCCTCCGCCACTACTTCCGCTTGTTTCAACACAAACTCAATGGCGTCTGTTGCCAAATCAGGTGGGTATTTGTATTTCAGCAAAGCACGGCGGATTAGCACGCGCATTTTGGCTCGCACCGCTTCTTTGTGTTGCCAGTCGATGGTAACGGATTGACGCAGTTGGGCGGTGATTTCTTTGGCAAGGGCGGTGAGGGTAGCATCTTCCATTTTTTCCACCGCACTTTGATTTTGGATTAAGGCATCGTAAAACGCCAGTTCGGTGCTGTTTAGCCCCAAGGTTTCTCCACGCGAGAGGTGTTGCTCGAAGTCTTTCGCCATTGCCACCAATTCTTTGATGATTTCCATCACGCTTAAATTGTGGTTGTGGTATTGGTTCATCGCTTCTTTGAGCCGTTGCTCAAAGGTTTTTTGCGTGCCGAGATTGTTCTGTGCTTTGTTTTTTAATGGACGATTTCAAGGTAGCCTTCAATGGCTGCCAGCCATAAATCGGGCGTGTCGCTAGCTTCCACTCTGCCCATAAATTCTTCGGAAAGCAGGGAAAGATCGGGGCGTTCTTCTTCCATTAAGTCGAACAAATCCACCACGCCGTCTGAACGCACCGCTTGGTTGAGCAGGGTAACCAGTTTTAATTGTCGCTCTTTGGGTGAGTTGGGGCGGTGCTGTTGCTCAGGCTTCACAATGGTGGCACGCACGGCATCATAAAAGGCGATTTGCTGGCGGTAGGGCTGGATTTCTTCCATTGAGCCACACAGGGAAAAGCCTTTTTTCGCCAGTCGCACCGCTTGCAAAAAGGCATTTTTGCGTGGGGTTTTCTCCCCTTGTGCGGATTTTTGCGGATAAAGTGCGGTGTGATTTTCTGCTGTTTTTTGTCGATCTAAGGCTAAAATATGGTTCGCCGCGTGGCAGATGGCATTGAGTAATTTTTCAGGCTCGCTAATGTGTAATGCCGCTGTTAAATCAAAGGGTTTTCCGTCCACAGGGCTGGCGAATTGCCCGCGAATGATGTCGAGATATTCCAACATTTTTTGGAAAACTTGATGAATATCGGTGGTAACGCTGTCTTTACCGCCTGCGTTGGTGTATTGCTGGGTGGCTTTTTTCAGTTCCTCTGCCAAGCCGATATAATCCACGATCAAGCCGCCATTTTCACGGCTTTTGTTGCGAAAAACGCGGTTCACCCGTGCAATGGCTTGCATCAGGTTATGCCCTTGCATTGGCTTGTCGATATACATTGTATGGCAACAAGGGGCATCAAAGCCCGTGAGCCACATATCTCGCACAATCACCAGTTTGAGCGGATCATCGGGGTCTTTAAAACGTTTTTCTAACTGCTTTTTCTCGGTGAACGGGTAAACGTGGGCTTGCATTTCTTCGGGGTCGCTGGCGTTGCCCGTCATCATCACTTTCACCACGCCTTGATTAATATCATCGCTATGCCAATCGGGGCGTAATTTAATGATTTCATTATATAATTTCACGCAAATACGGCGACTCATCACCACCGCCATCGCCTTGCCGTCTGAAAGTTGATTGCGTGCTTCAAAATGTTGCACCAAGTCTTGGGCGAGGTGGGCGAGGCGTTGTTCTGTTCCTATTAATTGTTCCAGCAAGCGGAAAGAATAGCTCTCTTCGTCTTCCTCTAAAATTTCTTGGGCTTCTTGCACGGCGTGATGAAACTGCTGGCTTTCTTGCAAGGGAATTTGACGTGCTTCGTAAATAATCGGCACGGTTGCGCCGTCTTCCACCGCGTCTTGAATATCGTAAATGGAAATATAACGCCCGAACACCTCTTGCGTGTCCTTGTCTTCAAGGCTCAATGGCGTACCCGTAAAGCCGATAAAACTGGCGTGGGGCAGGGCGGCACGCAGGTATTTGGCATAGCCATCACGATATTGCCCTTGCTGGTTGATTTTTTGCGAAAAGCCATATTGTGAGCGGTGGGCTTCATCGCTGATCACAATAATATTGCGGCGGTCGTTAAGGATAGGGTGTTGCTCCTCGCCCTCACGCAAGCCGAATTTTTGAATGGTGGTGAAAATAATGCCGCCGCTCTCCCGTTTCGCCAGCTCCGCACGCAATTCTTCCCGACCGTTGGCTTGAATCGGCGTTTGGCGGATGATGTCTTGATCTTGACTAAATGTGGCGAACAGCTGACCGTCTAAATCATTGCGATCGGTAACCACCACAATGGTGGGGTTTTGCAATTCAGGCTGGCTGATAAGTTTTCCTGCATAAAACAGCATCGACAGCGATTTGCCCGAACCTTGCGTATGCCAAATCACGCCGATTTTGCGACTATCGCCCAAATAGGCGGCGATAGTGGATTCCACCGCTGCATTCACGCCGTAAAACTGATGATAAGCGGCGATTTTTTTCACCGTTTGACCACGGCTATCGCTTTCAAACACCACAAAATCACGCAGATAATCGAGCAACACCGCAGGCGAAAACAGCCCTTGCAACAGCCCTGTTTGCTCATTTTCAAAAGGAATGCGTTGGCTCTGCTGGCTTTCGTCCACCACTTTCCAAGGCAAAAAGCGTTGAAAATCCGCCGTGAGCGAGCCAAGCCGAGCGGTTGTGCCGTCTGAAATCACCATTAATTGATTGAATACAAATAAATCGCTGATTTCCCGTTTATAGGTTTGCAACTGCTCAAAGGCTTTATCAATGCCAGCATTCACCTTAACAGGATTTTTCAGCTCAAAAATCGCCATCGGTAACCCATTGATAAAACACAAAATATCAGGAATGCGTTTGCCTTTTGTGCCTTGAATTTCCAATTGATTAATGGCATAAAAACTGTTTTGCTCAGGCTGCCTGAAATCCACCAACAACGCCACATCGTGCTTTTCCTGCCCGTTTTCCTGATAACGCACCGCCACCCCTTGCTTGAGCTGACGATAAAACCGCTGATTACGCTCCGCCAGCGGAGCAATATCACTTTTGCACACCTCCGCCGCCACCTCTTCCAACACCGCAGACGGCAAATGGGGATTAATCCGCACTAAGGCTTCCAACAGCAACGGCTTTAACACCACCGCCTGCGTCGTCTCCCGCCAAGGATAAGCCAACCCAGCCAACACCTCCTTGCCATAGGCATACCGCCAGCCCAGCGATTGCAACTGCTCCAGTGCTAAATTTTCAATGGTGGATTCGTTGATGTGCATAGGTGATCCTCTCTGTTTCTGTTACTGCGTAGGGGAGAACCTGTGTGTTCGCCCGTTTTATCAGGTGATATTTTTATTCGCCTTTTTTAGTTGTTGTCGTTTTATCTAATATCCTAGAAAGTAATTCTTCCATTGGAATTTTTTCAGCGGTGGATTTATCTAGTAATAAAGCTGGATTAATCCCCAAACTTTCTACAGCGATTTGTGATACTTTTTCTTTAATTATTTGACCATTGTTAATAACTCCATCTTTATTGTTGTAACTAATCATTACATTTTTATCTAAAAATTCTAGATAATTAAGATAACTTTTTGATACCACTTCTTTATGGCGATAGGTCTGTTCCAGCTTTCTATCATCTCTAATACTACGATTTAAAAATACCAGTGCATAGAACGCAGTAAAAGCAATAAATATTCGGATAAAAATATAAGGTATCCAATTATTCCCTTGAGAAGATGGTAGATGTATCAAAGAACAAATAGCAAATGCAATTAGAAGTATAATAATGATAAAAAAAGCCCAAGTATTATTAGAAATTCTATTGTTAATAGTATCTGCTTGTTTTTGATACTCACTAAATAAGTATGTTTCAGTTGTTTTTCCTAGTAATTCGGCAACTCTTTCATTATAGGATTTTTGAGCTTCTTCAATTGCTTTTTCTCCCATTTCATAAATTTTTTTGTAAGATTCAATATATGAATCTATATTTTCAATTGTATTAAATTTTCTTTTATATCCTGAAGTAATTTTTTGAATTTTTCCATATCACGAATAACTCTCTGCTCTTCATATAATGAAGATATGGCTTGACCTGAGTTTTCAATTATTTCTTGTACTTCTTTTAAGAGATAGTATATCTCTTTAGTTTTATCGTTTTTTAATAAATTAAAAATTGTTTGATTAAAGAGAGTATTTAGATCTTCTATAATATTTTTAACGTCATCTGGAATATCAAAAGATTGGTAACTTGTAATATTTTTGATAGATAAATTTAGTTTTTTCCAGATTGGTATGCAGGGATCTTGGCTCATAGTTCAATTTCTCCATTAAGTAATTTTGGTAATAACAGATCTCTGGTTTTAGCTAATCTTTCATTATTTTCTAAATTTAAAGCAATTTTAGAAAAACTGTCTTTTACTAGATTTCCAAAAATTTCTGTTAATTCTTTAGGTGGTACAACAATTTGCTTGATTAGAAAGTCAGGGAAATGCCCTTTATATTCAACAAATGTCTGTTTCCCTAATGTTGCTAGATATAGCCAATAAATATTAATACTTTGACCTTTAAATGCAAAGACATTTTGGATCGCACTGAAATCAAAATGTATTAAACGCATATAGCAAGTGTGATTAGCAAAGACAATCACGGGATCTTGAATGCTTGCTTTTACGCCAGCTATATCATTGTGATAACCAATAATGCCCGATTTGCCTTGATCTAAAACAGGAATAAGCCCATCTGAAAAAGTATTTTTTACTGTATTTTTTACCTACGGGGATTTTTTTATTACTTGCTCAATTTTCTTCACCTCCCACCCCTTCGGCACTAATCCCATTTCGCTTTCCACAAACTCGCTGGGGAAGGCTTGGGCGGTTTGTTGCAGTTGGTGATAGGCTTCGGGCGTGGTGTGTTGAAGTGCGGTGATTTCTGCAAGGGTTTTTCCGCTCAGGCTTGCCATTGTGGCAAGTTCGGCTTGCTCTAGGCTTGCTCCTGAGGCTAAGGCGTTGGCTTTGGTGTGTACGGAGGCGAAGTCGATAAACCAATGCTTGAAAATCGCCTGTGCGATTTGCTCTAAGGTTTGGTTGGTTTGGGTGTTGAGTTCTATTTTTTTCTAAACTATCTAAAATATTAATAGTCGAGATAAGATGATTTTTTATCTATTGGAGTTAGTATTGGTAATTTTCTTAATTCTCCTAAAGATAAGTATTGTTGGGTTGTTCCTTTTAATCTTTCGCGAATTATATTTTTAGCAAAGTTAGATTTTAAATAGAAATATAGCCACTTAGCTTTGTATTTTTCTTTATTTTTTAAGATACCTACATTTTTTACTACAAAGTTAGGTTCTTCTTCTATCAGGCAAACCTCTCCGACTGTTCCTATCATTGAAATAAGAATATCAAATTTATCAACTTTGCTTCGCCGATTTATTTCCTGTGCATCATTCTCAGATATGTAATAAGCTTTAGATAAATCTAATTTACTATTAATGATATTTTTAGATGTAACAAGTAAGATACCATCTTCTGATTTTTTAGGAGAATTATGAGTTCCATCAGTTATTAAATCACAAAAATTTGATGCTTCTATAAATCTATTCATTGCTATTACTCTCCAAAAATCCCCAAACTCTTTCTAATCTCTTCTTCCAATACTCGCCCTTGTGCAAACTGTTCATTTAAAAGTGCGGTCAGTTTTTGCATTTTTTTCGGCGAAAGGTACACCGTCGTCTTGTTGTTCTGCTGTGCCGACATAACGCCCTGGTGTGAGGACAAAGTTGTTTTGGCGGATTTCTTCAAGGTTCGCGGTGTAGCAGTAGCCTGCTTGGTTTTGGTAGCCCTGATCCTTTTGCCAAGTGTGGTAGGTGTTGGCGAGGTGGGCGATGTCTTCGGCGGTGAAGTCGCGTAACGTGCGGTCTTTCATATAGCCGATTTCGCGGGCATCAATGAACAACACTTCGCCTTTGCGGGCTTTGGCTTTGTTCAGCAACCAAATGCAGGCGGGGATTTGGGTGTTGGTGAACAGTTGCCCCGGTAAGGCGACCATTGCTTCGACAAGGTCGGCTTCGATGAGTTTTTGGCGGATTTCGCTCTCGCCGCTGGTTTGGCTGCTCATTGAGCCGTTGGCGAGCAGCAATGCCATTCGTCCTTGTGGGCTGAGGTGGTAGAGCATATGTTGTAGCCACGCGAAGTTGGCGTTGCCTTGTGGTGGTGTGCCGTATTGCCAGCGTGGGTCGTTTTGCAGGGCTTTCGCTCCACCAGTCGCTCATATTGAAAGGCGGGTTTGCCATCACAAAATCCATTTTTTTGTCGAGGTGTTGTGGGTTGCGGAAGCTGTCGGCGTTGCCTTTGCCGAAGTCAAATTCGATGCCGCGAATCGCCATATTCATTGCGGCGAGTTTCCAGGTGGTGGGGTTGAATTCTTGCCCGTAAATGGAGACGTTGTTGATGTTGCCTTGATGGGCGGCGATGAATTTTTCCGTTTGCACAAAGAAGCCGCCTGAACCCATTGCAGGGTCGTAAATTCGCCCTTGATAGGGTTCGAGCATTTCGACAATGAGGCTAACGATGGATTTTGGGGTGAAATATTGCCCGCCTTTTTTGCCTTCGGCGAGGGCAAATTGTCCGAGAAAGTATTCGTAAACGTGGCCTAAGATGTCTTTCGCTGCCATTGAGATGGGCTGCCCGTTGAGGGTAGGCCGGCTGAAATTTGTATCCGAAAAGAGATTGACTAAGCCGATGAGGGTTTGTTCTTCCACATCAAAGCCTGAGATGCGTTGAATGATGCCTTTGAGTTTGGGGTTTTCTTTTTCGATGGCGGTGAATGCGTCATCAATCAGGCTGGCAACGCTGCGGAATGTGCCGCCCCAAGGCAAGGCTGTGCCTTTGTTGAGTATGGCGGTGTTTTTAATGTTTTCCCAACGGGCTTGCTCTGGCACCCAGAAGATATTTTCAGCGGTGTAGTTATCTTGCAGTTCCATTTCGCTGTGTAGCAAGGCTTGGTAGTCTTCGGGGGAATAGCCGTTGGGGTCAAGATAAAGGGGATTTTCGGGATCTTGCAACTGGGCTTGGAGCTTTTCACGAAAGGCGGTGAAGCTGTCGGAGATGTATTTTAAGAAGATAAAACCGAGAACGATGTGTTTGTAGTTGGCAGCGTCGAGCTGGTTTCTGAGCTTATCCGCCGCTGCCCATAAACGGGCATCTAAATCATTTAAAAACGCTTGCTGTTGCGAGGCTGGCACTACAATCCTGCTGGCTGGCTGGCTGGCTGGCTGGCTGGCTGGCTGGCTGGCTGGCTGGCTGGCTGGCTGGCTGGCTGGCTGGCTGGCTGGGGCGATCTTATTGTCCATAGAAAATCCTTGTTTTGCTGATAAATGTAGAGGGAAAATTATAGCACTTCAAAAGGGAATGGAAAGGGGAAGTGCGGTAGTTTGTTTGGGGATTTTTTGGGATAAGGGGAGAGGTTTTTATTATTGTATGATATTAACGTTAGGCAATCATAAACATCTACAACGGCATTTTTGGGCTATTTGAAAATGCCGTGAGCAGGAGTAGGTTTCGTTTTTTATGGTATAGCTTTTACCAGTTTTGGTTAATTGCGTTGGCGATTTCTTGATCTTTATAGATACTCTGAACCGTTTCGTTTAATGCCTGTCCTAGCACTTTTTGAATATTGGCATTATTGGCACGCAGTGCGCCCTCTTGGCTACGTGTTGAGCCGATATTTTTGTTGAATTGCCCTTTCGCACCCTGTACTTGAACGTTGATTTGTACATTCGCGGTGATTTTGTAGCGTAAATTGCCTTGTTCTACATCGGCATAGAATTTGTTGATATTCACAATCACATTGGTGTTAGATTGAGCTGGCGTTGCAGCAATGCGAAATCCTTTGCCATTTAGATCTTGTTTGATCACTTGATCGAAAATCTGAGCTGGTTTTGGTTCGGCAAAGAGTTTAAAGATTTTTTCGTTATACACATAGCTGGAAACCTCAGGTTGCTGGCGCACATCACGCGTGAGGATATTGAGTATCGCGTGTTGATTTGCCGCATTGAATTGCACGCTTGGGCTAGGTGGCGTAAAAGTGATCGTGTTACTTGGCTGAGATTGGCAGGCGGATAATAATACGGCACTTGAAAATAAGGTGATAAGAGAGAGTTTGGCAAAACGCATAGTCATTTCCTCGCTAACAAAAAAGATACGGCTATTCTTGCAAACTTCAGTATGAATGTATAGTCTTTGCAAAAGCAAATTTTTATTGTGTTAGTTTATAAAAGAAGGAAAGGATAATGGGTGTTCAACAAGTTTTAGAACAAAAAAATTTCGCAAAAATTTGCACCGCACACTTTTTGCATATTGAAAATGAAAGCCATATGCACAGTTCAGGGCGTGGTGCAGATTCTCATTTTAAAGTGGTGCTAGTGAGTGATGCGTTTAATGGGGTGAGAAAGGTTGCGCGCCATCAAATGCTGTATCAATTATTGGCGGAAGAATTGAAAAATGGCATTCACGCATTGGCGTTACATACTTATACCTTAGATGAATGGCAAGCATTGGAACAGCAATTTCCCAAATCACCAAATTGTTTAGGGATTGGACAATAATTTATACCTAATAAAAGGTAGTGCAATTTCATAATCTTTAGTAAAAATTGATTTTCCACAAAAACAGCGGTCTTTTTTCCTAAAATATTGGAAAAACCGCCCTTCAAAGTAGCACGAAAGTTATTAATTAGTTAAAATAACGAGCTGACTTGTATCAAAATTTTAACGTATATCGCTTATTGCGTTTAGTAAGCGGTATAAAATCTAAACAGAATTTGAGTTTTAAATTTATGTGGTTGGAGTGGACATTGTTGCGATGTTTTTGCATTCATCGTTGATAATTAAGCAAAAATCATTACTCAAGACGAGGTTATCGCATTGAGTTTTCTCTTGCGATAGCTATATTTTTAATCTAACGAAAGTAGTGCATACAATATGATTACGATTAAAAAAGGCTTGGATCTTCCTATCGCTGGGAAGCCAGAACAAGTAATCCATAACGGCAATGCCGTTACTGAAGTTGCCTTGCTTGGCGAAGAGTATGTGGGAATGCGTCCTTCAATGAAGGTGCGTGAAGGTGATGTAGTGAAAAAAGGTCAGGTGCTTTTTGAAGATAAAAAGAACCCAGGCGTATTATTCACTGCCCCTGCAAGTGGTACTGTAACTGCGATTAATCGCGGTGCTAAGCGTGTGTTGCAATCAGTAGTGATTCAAATCGAAGGTGATGATCAGGTTACCTTTAACAAATATTCCGCCGATGAGCTTAAAAGTTTAACTTCCGAGCAAGTTCGTCAAAACCTACAAGCGTCAGGGCTTTGGACAGCACTTCGTACTCGTCCATTCAGTAAAGTGCCTGCTGTTGATGCTGTGCCATCTTCAATTTTTGTTAATGCAATGGATACCAATCCATTAGCGGCTGATCCTGAAGTGGTGTTAAAAGCCCATTGGGAAGATTTCACCAATGGTTTAACCGTATTAAGCCGTTTACACGAAGGCAAATTGCATTTATGTAAAGCGGGCGATAGCAATATCCCAACGGTGGATTTACCAAATTTAGCCGTACACGATTTTGGCGGCCCACACCCAGCGGGCTTAAGCGGTACGCATATTCACTTTATCGATCCGGTGAGTGCAACGAAAACGGTTTGGTATTTGAATTATCAAGATGTGATCGCATTTGGTCGCTTATTTACCACGGGTGAACTTTATAATGGCCGTGTGATCTCATTGGCTGGCCCACAGGTGAAAAATCCGCGTTTAATTCGCACTCAGCTTGGCGCTAACTTAGCCCAATTAACTAAAGGCGAATTAAAAGAAGGTGAAAACCGTATTATCTCAGGTTCCGTGTTAAGCGGTCATAAAGCGGAAGGTGCGGTAGATTATTTAGGACGTTATGCGTTACAGGTTTCTGTGATTGCAGAAGGTCGTGAGAAAGAGTTCCTAGGTTGGATTATGCCAGGGGCGAACAAATACTCTATCACCCGTACTGTATTAGGTCATTTCGGACACAAATTATTCAATTTTACCACCGCACTTAATGGTGGACACCGTGCAATGGTGCCAATCGGTGCTTATGAGCGTGTGATGCCATTAGATATTATCCCGACATTATTATTGCGTGATTTAAGTGCAGGCGATACGGACAGCGCTCAAGCATTAGGTTGTTTAGAGTTAGACGAAGAAGATTTAGCACTTTGTACGTTCGTTTGCCCAGGTAAAAATGATTACGGTCCAATGCTGCGTGCAGCCTTAGATAAGATCGAGAAGGAAGGTTAAAAATGGGTTTAAAACATCTTTTAGAGAAAATGGAACCTGCTTTTTTACCGGGTGGTAAATATGAGAAGTGGTATGCCCTTTATGAAGCAACGGCAACTTTCTTATACACGTCAGGTACGGTAACGGCGAAAGCTTCTCACGTCCGTGATGCGTTAGATTCTAAACGTATGATGGTATTAGTGTGGTTGGCATTATTCCCAGCAATGTTCTACGGTATGTTTAATGTGGGTGAGCAATCTATTCTTGCATTAAAAGTGGGCGATTTTGCACAGAACTTGGCACAAAATGTGGCGAATGACTGGCATTTTGCTTTAGCCAATGCATTAGGGTTAGTTTCACAAGATGCAGGCGTGCTAGCAAAAATGGCATTAGGTGCGATTTTCTTCCTGCCAATTTATTTAACCGTATTCCTTGTGGGCGGTTTCTGGGAAGTGTTATTTGCCACAGTGCGTAAACACGAAATCAACGAAGGTTTCTTCGTAACCTCTATTTTATTAGCCCTTATCGTTCCGCCAACATTGCCATTATGGCAAGCGGCGTTAGCGACAACGTTTGGGGTTGTTGTGGCCAAAGAAGTGTTTGGTGGTGTAGGTAAAAACTTTATGAACCCAGCATTAGCAGGGCGTGCGTTTTTATTCTTTGCTTATCCAGCACAAATCTCAGGGGATTCTGTATGGATCGCGGCTGATGGTTTCTCTGGCGCAACCGCACTTTCACAATGGGCAACAGGCGGTCAAGGTGCATTAAAACAAGTAACCACAGGTCAGCCAATTCAATGGATGGACGCATTCTTAGGGAATATCCCTGGTTCAATCGGTGAAGTTTCTACCCTTGCATTATTAATTGGTGCGGCGGTGATTGTGTTCGCACGTATTGCTTCTTGGCGTATTATCGCTGGTGTGATGATCGGTATGATTGCCACTTCTACCCTATTCAATGTGATTGGTTCAGACACCAACCCATTATTCTCAATGCCTTGGCATTGGCACTTAGTATTGGGTGGTTTTGCTTTAGGTATGTTATTTATGGCAACTGACCCAGTATCAGCCTCATTTACAAACAAAGGTAAATGGTGGTACGGTGCATTAATTGGTGCAATGGCGGTGATTATTCGTGTGGTTAATCCAGCTTATCCAGAAGGAATGATGTTAGCCATCTTATTAGCTAACTTATTTGCCCCAATTTTTGACTATCTGGTTGTTCAAGCAAATATCAAACGTCGGAGAGCGCGCAATGGCTAAGTTTAATAAAGATAGTGTTGGCGGAACAATCCTTGTTGTTGTTTTAGTCAGCTTAGTTTGCTCAATTATCGTAGCAAGTGCGGCAGTAGGTTTGAAACCGACGCAAAATGAGCAAAAATTATTAGATAAACAGAAAAACATTCTCAGTGTGGCAGGATTATTACCCGCTAAAGCAAAAGGTGCGGAAATTAAAGCCCTTTATGCAGAAAACATTGAGCCGAAAATTGTGGATCTTGCAACGGGTGATTATGTAAGCGACATCAAAAACTTTGATGCGCGTGTTGCGGTAAAAGATCCTGCAGAAAGCGTAGCAATTAAACCTGAAGAAGATAAAGCTGGCATTAAAGTGCGGGCGAAATATGCTGAGGTTTATTTAGTGAAAGATGCGCAAGGCAAAACTTCACAAATCGTGTTACCAATTTATGGTACAGGATTGTGGTCTGTGATGTATGGCTTTGTGTCTGTTGCGCCAGATGCAAATACCATTAAAGGGATTACTTACTATGAACAAGGTGAAACCGCAGGTTTAGGGGGCGAAATCGCCAATCCAAACTGGCAGAAATACTTTGTGGGTAAAAAACTCTTTAATGCTCAAGATCAAGTAGCGATTAAAATTGGCAAAGGTGCTTCAGCAGATAAAGAACACGGTATCGATGGTTTATCTGGTGCAACTTTAACCACAAAAGGGGTACAAGGTTCTTTTGATTACTGGTTTGGTCGCGATGGTTTTGGCCCGTATTTAGACAAACTTAGAGCGGAGGCTAACTAATGGCTAATGCAAATATGAAAAAATTATTGTTATCTCCAATCGTGAACAACAACCCAATTGCATTGCAAATTTTGGGGATCTGTTCAGCACTTGCGGTAACAACAAAATTAGAAACTGCGGTGGTAATGGCAATCGCAGTAAGTTTAGTAACGGCATTTTCAAGTTTCTTTATTTCTTGTATCCGTAACTATATTCCAAATAGTATCCGTATTATCGTGCAAATGGCGATCATTGCATCATTAGTAACCCTTGTGGACCAAGTGTTGCAAGCCTATGCTTATGAGTTATCTAAACAGCTTTCGGTATTCGTTGGCTTAATCATTACCAACTGTATCGTAATGGGGCGCGCAGAAGCATTTGCAATGAAAGAGCCACCATTGGCAAGTTTTGTTGATGGTTTAGGTAACGGTATCGGTTATGGTGTGATCCTAATCATTGTCGCATTTTTACGTGAATTAATTGGTTCGGGTAAAGTATTTGGCATTACCGTGTTACAAACTATCCAAGACGGTGGTTGGTATCAAGCAAATGGTTTAGCCTTACTTGCACCAAGTGCGTTCTTTATCATCGGCTTCTTAATTTGGGGCTTAAGAACTTGGAAACCAGAGCAAGTGGAGAAATAAGATGGAACACTATTTAAGTCTATTTGTTAAGTCCATTTTTATTGAAAATATGGCACTTTCTTTCTTCCTTGGTATGTGTACATTCCTTGCGGTTTCAAAGAAAGTTTCAACAGCCTTTGGTTTAGGGATCGCGGTAATCGTGGTATTAGGTATCGCCGTGCCAGCAAACCAAATTGTTTATACTCACATCTTAAAAGATGGTGCGTTAGTAGAAGGCGTAGATTTAAGTTTCTTACGCTTTATCACCTTCATCGGTGTGATTGCGGCATTAGTACAAATCCTAGAAATGGTTTTGGACAAATTTTTCCCCGCACTTTATAACGCATTAGGGATCTTCTTACCGTTAATCACCGTAAACTGTGCGATTTTCGGTGGGGTATCTTTTATGGTGCAACGTGAATACAACCTTGCTGAATCGGTAGTTTATGGTATCGGTGCAGGAACAGGTTGGATGCTTGCTATCGTGGCACTTGCCGGTTTAACTGAAAAAATGAAATATGCTGATATTCCAGCAGGCTTGCGTGGTTTAGGGATTACCTTTATCACCGTAGGTCTAATGGCGCTTGGCTTTATGTCATTTTCAGGTATTCAGTTATAAGAAGGGGATACTAAATGGAAATTATTTTAGGTATTGCAATGTTCACTGTGGTGGTTTTAGCGTTAGCAGCAATTATCTTGTTTGCTAAATCTAAACTCGTAAACTCAGGGGACATTACTATTGAAATCAATCACGATCCAAGCAAAGCCATTCACTTGCCAGCAGGTGGAAAATTATTAGGCGCATTAGCAAGCAAAGGGATTTTCGTTTCTTCAGCTTGTGGGGGCGGTGGCTCTTGTGGTCAATGTGTGGTGAAAGTAACTGAGGGCGGTGGTGATATTCTACCAACAGAACTTTCTCACATTTCAAAACGTGAAGCGAAAGAAGGTTATCGTCTAGCTTGTCAGGTAAATGTTAAAACCAATATGCAAATTGAATTACCTGAAGAAGTGTTCGGCGTGAAAAAATGGGAATGTACCGTTATTTCTAACGACAATAAAGCAACCTTCATCAAAGAGCTTAAATTACAAATTCCTGAAGGGGAAGAAGTACCATTCCGTGCGGGTGGTTATATCCAAATTGAAGCAGATCCACATACGGTTTATTACAAAGACTTCGATATTCCAAAAGAATATCACGAAGATTGGGATAAATTTGATTTATGGCGTTATGTGTCAAAAGTGGACGAGCCAATTGTGCGTGCTTACTCAATGGCTTCATACCCAGAAGAGAAAGGCATCATTATGCTAAACGTGCGTATTGCTACACCACCACCACGTATGCCTGATGCTCCACCAGGACAAATGTCTTCTTATATTTGGTCATTAAAACCAGGTGATAAAGTAACTATTTCTGGTCCATTCGGTGAATTCTTCGCGAAAGATACTGATGCAGAAATGGTATTTATCGGTGGGGGTGCAGGTATGGCACCAATGCGTTCACATATCTTTGACCAACTAAAACGTTTGAAATCAAAACGTAAAATGTCATTCTGGTACGGGGCGCGTTCAAAACGTGAAATGTTCTATGTAGAAGATTTCGATACCCTACAAGCAGAGAACGATAACTTCAAATGGCACGTGGCACTTTCTGATCCATTGCCAGAAGATAATTGGGACGGCTACACAGGCTTTATTCACAACGTGCTTTATGAAAACTATCTGAAAAATCACGAAGCACCAGAAGACTGTGAATACTATATGTGTGGGCCTCCAGTGATGAACGCAGCGGTAATCAAAATGCTCAAAGACTTAGGTGTTGAAGACGAAAACATTTTATTAGATGACTTTGGCGGTTGATAACGCTGTTAAATAAAGAAAAAGAGCGGTCAGATTTCTGACCGCTTTAGCCATTTTTAGCCACAGAAAAATTAGCGATAGATTTATGTTAAGAAAAGTCAAAACGGTTTACGGCTGGGCCATCGCCTTACTCTTGGTGAGCAGCTTAACCGCCTGCCAAAAAGATCCCGAAATTGTTACCTTAAGCGGTAAAACAATGGGAACCACTTACCACATTAAATACATCACCGCAGAAGCAACCCAATCGGCAGCGGATACCCACGAAGGGGTGGAAAAAATTTTAAAAGACGTGAATGACAAAATGTCCACCTATATTCCCACCTCTGAATTAAGTCGTTTTAACCAAAACCGTGCAGTGGATACCCCGATTGAAATTTCTGCGGATCTAGCCAAAGTGATAGGTGAAGCCATTCGTTTAAATAAGGTTACACAAGGTGCATTAGATGTTACCGTAGGGCCATTGGTGAACCTATGGGGCTTTGGACCAGAAAAACGCGTGGAAAAAGCCCCAACCCAACAACAGCTTGATGAACGCCGTACGTGGGTAGGCATTGAAAAATTAAAACTGAGCGAAAGTGCGGGTAAATTTTACCTAGAAAAAACTGTGCCAGAACTTTATGTGGATTTATCTTCCATCGCCAAAGGCTTTGGTGTCGATCAAGTGGCGGACTATCTTGAAAGTTTGCATATTGGCAACTATATGGTGGAAATTGGCGGCGAAATCCGTGCCAAAGGCAACAACAGCGAAAACAAGCCTTGGCAAATAGCCATTGAAAAACCCACTACGGACGGCTCAAGAAGCGTGGAACAAGTGGTCGGTTTACATAATTTGGCAATGGCAACTTCAGGCGATTATCGCATTTATTTCGAAGAAAATGGTGTGCGTTATTCTCACGAAATTAATCCGCAAACAGGTCGCCCAATTCAACATCATTTGGCGTCAATCACTGTGCTTGATCCCTCATCAATGACGGCAGACGGCTTATCCACAGGCTTGTTTGTACTCGGTGAAGATGAAGCGCTCAAAGTGGCGGAGCAGCAACAATTAGCGGTATATTTAATCATCAAAACAGAAAGTGGTTTTGAGGTAAAAATGTCTTCCGCATTTAAACAATTAATCAATCCATAAAGGTGAAAAAATGGAACTGTTTTTTATTACTTTCGGCTTTTTCCTTGCGGTGATTTTAGCGATGTCCATCGGCTATATCATCAAACGCAAATCCATTGCTGGCAGCTGCGGGGGGATTTCTTCCCTTGGCTTAAAGAAAGTATGCGATTGCGATGAGCCTTGCGATAACTTAAAAGCCAAAGTGGAAAAAGGCGAAGTGGACGCATCAGAATTAGATCGCTTCAACAAAAGCGAAACGAATTTCTACGAAGTAAAATAATTTCCGAATAACCAAAGTGCGGTCAAAAATTTGAAAAAATTATGATGAAATCAAAAACTTATGAACAATATTTCCCTGCATTAAGCGAAAGCCAACGTGCAGAAAACAGCAAAATTAAAGTAATTTGTGGAATGTCTGGTGGCGTGGATTCTTCCGTTTCCGCCTTTATTCTTCAGCAACAAGGCTACCAAGTGGAAGGCTTGTTTATGAAAAACTGGGAAGAAGACGATGACACCGATTACTGCACCGCAGCCGCAGACTTGGCGGACGCACAAGCGGTATGCGACAAGCTCGGCATCAAATTACATAAAATCAATTTTGCCGCTGAATATTGGGACAATGTTTTTGAACATTTTTTAGCGGAATACAAAGCTGGCCGCACGCCAAACCCTGATATTCTGTGCAACAAAGAAATCAAGTTTAAAGCCTTTTTGGAATATGCCGCAGAAGATCTGGGCGCGGATTATATCGCCACAGGGCATTATGTGCGCCGCCGAGATCACAATGGCAAAGCGCAATTATTGCGTGGTTTAGATCCGAACAAAGACCAAAGCTATTTCCTTTACACCTTAAGCGAAAGCCAAGTGGCGCAAAGTCTGTTTCCTGTAGGCGACATTGAAAAACCTGTGGTGCGTGCCATCGCAGAAGATTTAGGCTTGGTTACCGCGAAGAAAAAAGATTCCACCGGCATTTGTTTTATTGGTGAGCGTAAATTCAAAGATTTCTTGGCGCGTTATTTGCCTGCTCAACCAGGGGACATCAAAACCACTGAGGGCGAAGTCATCGGTCGTCATCAAGGCTTAATGTACCACACCCTCGGGCAACGCAAAGGCCTAGGCATTGGTGGCGTGAAAGGCAAAGCGGAAAATGCGTGGTATGTAGTGGAAAAAGATCTTACTAACAATGTGTTAGTGGTTGCTCAGGGCTTGGATAATTCCGCCTTGCTCTCCAGCGGATTAATCGCACAACAGCTGCACTGGGTAGATCGCCAACCCATTCGCGAACCGCTTCGTTGTACGGTGAAAACCCGTTATCGTCAAATAGATATTCCTTGCCAAATCATTCCTCTTAATGATGACAGCATTGAAGTGCGTTTTGATGAACCGCAAATCGCAGTAACCCCAGGGCAATCTGCCGTGTTCTACCAAGGGGAAATTTGCCTTGGCGGCGGCATTATTGAACAATCAATAAAATAAAAACTTCGCGAAATTCCACCGCACTTTATCTTGCCAAGTTGTATGAATAAAGTGCGGGGCAAATTTCTCAATTTTTTCGGCTTAATGAAGAAACGGCTATGTGGCACAGAATTTACACTTGCATAATGTATCTCGTTCAACCGCTGATTTGGCTATTTATTTTGTTGCGTAGCCTAAAAGCGCCAGCTTATCGTCAGCGGATTTTGGAGCGTTATGGCATTTATCGCGCTACACAAACTCCGCCAAAACCGAATGGCGTGTTAATCCACGCGGCGTCCGTTGGGGAAGTGATTGCAGCTACCCCTTTGGTGAAAGCGATTCAACGCCGTTACCCTGAATTATCTATCACACTTACCACCGTTACGCCAACAGGTTCTGAGCGCGTCAAAGCTGCTTTCGGTGATCAAGTCAGCCATTTTTATTTGCCTTACGACTTACCTGGGGCGATTAAACGCTTTGTTCGTTTCATTCAACCGAAAGTCTGTATTGTGATCGAAACCGAGATTTGGCCAAATTTAATTTATCAGCTACACAAACAGCACATTCCGTTTATTATCGCTAACGCCCGTTTATCTGCCCGATCAGCAAAACGTTATGGCTGGTTGGAAAGTTATATCCAAGCCATTTTAAGCAAAATCAGCCTGATTGCGCCGCAGGATAACATCAGTGGACAGCGTTATCTCAAACTGGGTTACGATCCAGAAAAGCTCAAACTCACAGGCAATATTAAATATGATTTAGTGCTAAGTGAGAGCTTACTCACTGAAGCCGAAAAGCTAAAAGCCCAATGGAAACAACAACGCCCAGTGTGGGTCGCCGCCAGCACCCACGAAGGTGAAGAAAGCCTGATTTTAGAAAGCCACCGCTTATTATTACAAGCCTTTCCCGATTTATTGCTGATTCTCGTGCCACGCCACCCAGAACGTTTTAACGAAGTGGCGGAGCAAATTGAAAAACAGCATTTCACCTTTGTGCGCCGCAGTGAAAATCGTGCGCCACAAGCCGATACTCAAGTGGTGCTAGGTGATACAATGGGCGAGCTAATGTTAATGTACGCTTTGGCCGATGTCGCCTTTGTCGGGGGTAGTTTAGTGAAACGAGGCGGACATAATCCCCTTGAACCGATCGCTTTTCAAATTCCTGTGGTGAGTGGTAAATATACCTTCAATTTCCCCGAAGTTTACCGCAATTTAATGGAAGTTCAGGGCTTTGTTGAAGTGAACAATAATGCCGTCGCCATCGCAAGAGTGGTGGAAATTTTGCTAAATTCATCAGCCTTGCGTGAACGCACAGGGAAAGCGGGCTACGGCGTATTATTAGAAAATCGCGGTGCTTTACAACGCTTGCTCGATTTACTTCAACCTTATTTGGACGCCCCGTAAACACAGAATTTTGCCTGAACGCCATAGCAGAATTTAAAGGAGAAAGAATGACAACCGTAATTTACCCCGGCACCTTTGATCCCATCACCAACGGGCATTTAGATATTATCGAACGAAGTGCGGTGCTTTTTTCCAAAGTTTTTGTTGTTGCCATTGCTGCCAGCCCAAGTAAAAAGCCCTTGTTCGATTTAGACACCAGAGTAAAAATTGCACAGCAAGCGGTCGCTCACTTACCCAATGTGGAAGTGTTTGGCTTTGCTGATTTGCTGGCTAAGGTGGTGCAAGAAAAACACATTCACGCGATTATCCGCGGCGTGCGAACCACCACCGATTTTGAATACGAACTGCAACTTGCCAGCCTAAACCGCTTATTAACCAAAAATGAAAATGGGCAAGGCGTGGAAAGTTTATTTTTCCCACCTAGCGAAAAATGGGCCTTTGTTTCTTCCACCATCGTGCGAGAAATTCATCTACACGGCGGTGATGTGAGTGAACTTGTGCCGCAATCCGTGTTGCAAGCAATGAAAGCTCCTATTGAGAAATAACAGGATATAAAAATGGGGCGAACTTTCGCCCCAAGTTTTATCTATGCCTTATTTACCCATACACCTTACAGCAAACTCACCTTAAAGGTGCAATTCCATTGGGTTTCGTTTAAACGATAAGCCTCTTTGAGTGCTGGTCCACAAGAGTTTGAACCAATACCACTCATTTTATAATCCACACACAGCACGCAGTAAGGACTTTCCTGCAAATCATAATGATGTTTTTTGCTTGCCAATTCTTCTTGGCTGTAAGGGGAAAGGTTAAAGCTGAACGGGTGTTGAGCGGTGATATACAAACCACCTTCCGCACCGGTTAATTTAATAAAAGAACAATGATAATGGCTGCCATTTTCCTGCGGTTTTAAATAATCAACGTGATTTTGCTGTGGGGTTGTTTGATAAATCCCAAGCTGAGTGGCGTGGTGTTTATCAATATAGCTTTCGCCCTTGCCATAGGCAAAATAACGGGCTTGCCATTGTTGTTTGGTTAAGTAGAAACGTAGCCCAAAGCGTGGCAAAAAAGGCAAGTGCGGTGCTTTTTTTGCGTGAATTTTGATCTCAAAATAGGCGTGATCAAACAAATGATATTCCACATTAAGATCTAGAATTTTGCTTTGCGAAACCGCTAGCAAAGCGCAGTGAGCTTGTACGACAACACGATCTTTCTGTTGTTCCACTTGCATTGTGTAGGCTCGGCTATAAGCCTGATGATAGCCTGCTGCAAACCAATGTGCTTTGATTAAGCTATCGTTATCCAATGGTGCACGCCAAATATTAAAATCCAGCGGACGCTGAATAATCGGACGTTGTGCAGAAAGTAGTTGTGAGAGAATGCCTTTTTGTTTATCGAAAACGTATTTTGTGTTGCCAAAGGTAATGTGGATTTCTTGTGAGCTGTGCTGGATATGGGCTTGCTCTGGCAGGCGTGGGGGGTAAAAACTAGGCAGCCGTTTGTCGCCAAATAAACAAAGCTGATCCACGCCGAGTAAATGATTTTTTTCCACTAAAGGTGTGGCGTGTTTTGCGCGATATTCTAAATTCAACAGCAATAAACTGCCATTATTTGGTGGCAAGGTGAAAGGTAAAAGTGCGGTGTGTTTTGGCGGAATTTTTGGCGTGGCAATTTGTCCTTGTTGCACGAGAACCGTATTTTCTAATAGTTGATAGTGAATGCTCACGGCATCTTCTGCGTGAGTAAAATCAAGATAATTGGTTAGTTCAATCTGCCCATTGTGGTATTTAGCGCGTAATGGTCGTTGCACATTTTTGAGTTCAAGCAAATTGCTTTGAATACGGCGATCCGCTCGCACTAAACCGTCAGCACAGAAATTGTTATCGTTAGGGAAATCGCCAAAATCGCCGCCGTAGCCCATTTTTTTAGATTGTGGCAAATAAGGGCTGTGATCGCACCATTCCCATACAAAACCACCGCAAGCACCTGCGTGCTGTTCCATCGCTTGGAAATAATCTTCCGCATCACCGCAAGAGTTGCCCATCGCGTGCAGATACTCGCAGAGTAAATAAGGTTTCGTGTTATGTTCAGTGGCGAAATAGGCTTCTATATCTTCTGTGCTGCGATACATTTCGCTGTGTAAATCTAAGTGCGTGGTATCATTTTGGTGATCGGAATGTTGGAAAATCGCATTTTCATAATGCACTAAACGAGTGGGATCAAAAGCCTTTACCCAGCGAGCGGCAAGCTCGAAATTTTCACCGTAGCCACTTTCATTGCCGAGCGACCAAATCAGCACACTAGGGCGATTTTTATCTCGCTGCACATTGGCTTGTACACGATCTAAAATCGCTTGTGTGAAATCTGGGCTACGCGCCATATAACAATAATTATCAATAACTTGCTGGCGAATGGCTGCCTGATCAGACACCGTTTCTACGCCAAGTAAAATGCTTTTTTCGGGGCTTGGCACATAGACGGCATTGGTGCCGTGGCTTTCAATATCTGCCTCGGCGATCAAATAAAAACCGTAGCGATCGCACAATTCAGCAAACCACGGTGCGTTAGGATAATGAGCGGTGCGAATGGCGTTGAAATTGTGTTGCTTCATTAGGCGTAAATCTGCCATTGCCTGCTTTTTACTAATTGTGTAGCCGTTTTGTGGATCGCTGTCGTGGCGGTTTACCCCTTTAAATTTTATGGGCTGTTGGTTGAGCAATAAAACGCCATTTTTTACGTCAATCTGGCGAAAGCCAATTTTTTGGCAAATCACTTCTTCGCCATAGCAAATCAATAAATCGTAACACTGCGGTGTTTCTGCATTCCATAATTGAATGTTTTCTACGCAGAATTGGTGCTGTTCGGTATGGAAAAGTTTTTTTCCTTGTGGATCAAAAAGATGGTAGGTGATTGTTGGGGCATTTTCAGGCTGGCGGAAAAAAATATCCAAATTTACCACCGCACTTTTTAAATCCGCAGAAAAGGTGGTTTTGATGAAAAAATCTTGTAGATAATTTTGCTCACGTTCCAATATATACACATCTCGGAAAATGCCAGACATTCGGAACTTATCTTGATCTTCCAAATAACTGCCATCACACCACTTTAACACTAAGGCGGTAAGGTGATTTTCCCCTTGCTGTAAATAATCGGTGAGATCAAATTCTGCGGTGCAGTGGCTGACTTGGCTATAGCCTATAAACTGTTGATTCACATAAAGAAAAAGGCAGCTGTCCACCCCTTCAAAATTAATCAAGTAGCGTTTGTTGGCGTTGGGTTGAAAATTGAAAGTGCGGTGATAAAGTCCGCAAGGATTTTCCTGTGGAACATAAGGCGGATCAAAAGGAAAAGGATAATTGACATTGGTGTATTGATGTTGATCATAGCCTTGAGTTTGCCAAGTGGAGGGCACGGGAATGTGCTGTTGAAAGTTGAAATGGAGGAAGTTTTCCGGCAAATCCCAATAACTCTTAAAATAATGAAAATCCCAATTTCCATTGAGATCAGTGAAATAGGGAGAAAATTCTCGCGAATTTTGCACCGCACTTTGCATATTAGGGTGTGGAATAAAATAAGCGTGATGAGGCGTGGTGTTTAGGTGTAGCACCTTTGGATCTTGAAAGTAATTAGGTAAAAACATAAGGCAGCCTAAATAAGTTGTGATGCAAAAAATATACGCCAATTCTTAGCGAAAGTGTGGACGAAAGAGAAAATTTGTGAGAACGATCACGGAATGAAATTAATGCTTTAAAATCAAGCCATTACAAGTGGATAAAATCAGAAAAGCAGGGAAAGATCGGCGTAAGTCTACAATAAAAAGGGTTTTTTTGCTATATTAAACCACTTTGATTTTCCATATCGTATTCGTTTACTCCTAAAGGAGTAGGATACAAAAGAAATAAAAAGAGGAGTATATGGTTTTTGATACTTATGAAACATTGGCGTTAGCCTGTTTAGTTTTATTATTGGGGTATTTTTTAGTAAAGCGCGTTCGTTTATTAAATCACTATAATATTCCTGAGCCTGTGGTGGGCGGTTTTGTTGTCGCAATCATTTTGACGGTGGTTCATCAGTTTTGGGGATTAAGTTTCAGCTTTGATACGGATTTACAGCGTACAATGATGCTGACATTCTTTACCTCTATCGGCTTGAGTGCGAATTTTTCTCGTTTAATTAAAGGCGGAATGCCATTGGTGATTTTCCTTTTGTTGCAGCTGGATTGATTGCGTTACAAACACCGTGGGCATTTTCAGTGCCATGGCATTAGGGCTAGATCCCGCTTATGGATTGTTGGCAAGTTCCGTTACCCTAACAGGGGGGCACGGCACAGGCGCGGCTTGGGCTGATGCGCTGGCGGCACGTTTTGGTATTCAAAGTGCTACAGAATTAGCGATGGCTTGCGCCACCTTTGGCTTGATTTTGGTGGTGTTATCGGTGGGCCGGTGGCGAGCTTTTTACTTAAACGCTTACATCGTAAAGAAATTCCAGAAGATGAAAATTTAGATGATGTGGAAGAGGCTTTTGAAAAACCGGTGTATCGCCGTAAAGTAAATACTCGCTCAATTATTGAAACAATCACAATGTTGTCTATTTGTTTATTCATTGGGCAGCAATTAGATTTATTAGCGAAAGGCACGGCATTCCAGCTCCCAACTTTCGTGTGGTGCTTGTTTACTGGGGTGATTGTACGCAACTCTCTATCCCATATCTTTAAATTTAAAGTAGCGGAAGAAGCCATTGATATTTTGGGTAGTGTCGGACTTTCTATTTTCTTGGCGATCGCCTTGATGTCGCTAAAATTGTGGGAATTAGTCGGCTTAGCCTTGCCAATTTTGGTGATTTTGCTCATTCAAGTGGCAGTAATGGCGTTATATGCAATTTTTGTTACTTTCCGTGTGATGGGGAAAGACTATGATGCCGTGGTGTTAAGTGCGGGTCATTGCGGCTTTGGTTTAGGGGCAACGCCAACAGCTGTTGCGAATATGCAAGCCGTAACTTCCCACTATGGGCCTTCCCATAAAGCTTTCTTGATTGTGCCAATGGTTGGTGCATTCTTCATTGATATTCTTAATGCGAGTTTGTTGAAACTCTTCGTGGAAGTAGTGGCGATATTCCATTAAGAAAGGAAAATTAGGTATAAATAAAAAATCGTTGTTGATGAAACTTAACAACGATTTTTTTATCACTATCTTTTCAATTTAACCTTTTCCACCGCGTGATTTGCGCCCTTGGTTAAAATTAAATTGGCGCGCTCACGGGTCGGTAGAATATTTTCTCTCAGGTTTTTGCCATTGATGTCTTCCCAAATTTTGCTCGCTGTGGCAACGGCCTCTTGCTCAGAAAGGCTGGCATAGTGCTTAAAGTAAGAATCAGGATTATTAAAAGCACTTTGGCGAAATTTAAGGAAACGGCGAATGTACCATTCTTTTAATAGACTTTCTTCCGCATCAACATAAATAGAAAATCGACAAAATCAGAAACAACGACTTGATTTGTATTGCTATTTCCGCGTTGTAGCACATTCAATCCTTCTAAAATAAGAATGTCGGGCTGATCAACATAATCAAACTGATCAGGCACAATATCGTAAGTTAAATGAGAATAAATTGGCGCGCGTACATTGCGTTTGCCTGATTTTATATCAGCCAAAAAATGGATCAGGCGTTGGGTATCATAAGAAACAGGAAAACCTTTCTTTTGCAACAGGTTATCTTTTTTGAGTTTTTCTAAAGGATATAAAAAGCCATCGGTGGTGATGAGATCCACTTTACGCACTTGTGGCCAGTTAGATAAGAGTGATTGCAAAATCCGCGCGGAAGTGCTTTTCCCTACCGCAACACTGCCTGCAATGCTGATAATATAAGGAGTTTTTTGCTTATCCCCACCAAGAAAACGGGTTAAAACGGTCTGACGGCGCAGATTTTCCTCAATATAGTAGTTAATTAAACGCGCCAACGGCAGATAAATGGTACTAACTTCATCTAATGACAGATCTTCGTTAATCCCTAGCAAAGGCTTGAGATCTTGCTCGGTGAGTTTTAATGGAACGGATTTGCGTAATTCTGCCCATTGTTGGCGATCAAAAGAAAGAAAGGGCGTTAATTGCTCATTTAATAAAGTTGAATCAGAAAATGCCACAATGTTGTCTTCATATTTATAGAATGTTGAATAGAAATATACCCTATAAATTTGCTTATGATTAGCGAAATTTAGAATAAATTGGCACTTTTTTTATAAAATTTGTGCGTTTTGAGTGAGAAATAGCCGAACAATAAAAAAAATCTATTTTTTTTCAAAAAAACGCTTGTCAGTGATAAAAATTTCCCTATAATACGCCTCACTTGCTTACGACGCCGACTTAGCTCAGTAGGTAGAGCAACTGACTTGTAATCAGTAGGTCACCAGTTCGATTCCGGTAGTCGGCACCATAACCAATCGTAGTCAAGTTCATTCATTTAGTGCGGAGGGATTCCCGAGCGGCCAAAGGGAGCAGACTGTAAATCTGCCGGCTCAGCCTTCGAAGGTTCGAATCCTTCTCCCTCCACCATTTTTTAGATGAATTCTGATGGGACAGATGAATTTAGGACTGCGGGCATCGTATAATGGCTATTACCTCAGCCTTCCAAGCTGATGATGCGGGTTCGATTCCCGCTGCCCGCTCCAAAGCGCTGATATAGCTCAGTTGGTAGAGCGCACCCTTGGTAAGGGTGAGGTCGGCGGTTCAAATCCGCCTATCAGCACCAGCCTTAACTTCACCTTTCTCTTATTAATAGTTTAAACTTAATTCAATTGGTTAATGTGGTATTTTGAACCATCGATAACCGTGTTTATCTAGAGGGACTCTTAATGTCTAAAGAAAAATTTGAACGTACAAAACCGCACGTAAACGTGGGTACAATCGGCCACGTTGACCATGGTAAAACAACTTTAACAGCAGCAATCACCACAGTATTAGCAAAACACTACGGTGGTGCAGCGCGTGCATTTGACCAAATCGATAACGCGCCAGAAGAAAAAAAGCGCGTGGTATCACCATCAACACTTCACACGTTGAATACGATACTCCAACACGTCACTACGCACACGTTGACTGCCCAGGACACGCGGACTATGTTAAAAACATGATTACTGGTGCGGCGCAAATGGACGGTGCAATCTTAGTAGTAGCAGCGACAGACGGCCCAATGCCACAAACTCGTGAGCACATCTTATTAGGACGCCAAGTAGGCGTACCATACATCATCGTATTCTTAAACAAATGCGATATGGTAGATGACGAAGAGTTATTAGAATTAGTAGAAATGGAAGTGCGTGAGCTTCTTTCTCAATATGATTTCCCAGGTGATGATACACCAATCGTACGTGGTTCAGCGTTAAAAGCGTTAGAAGGCGATGCGGCATGGGAAGAAAAAATCCTTGAGTTAGCAAACCACTTAGACACTTACATTCCAGAGCCAGAGCGTGCGATTGACCAACCATTCTTATTACCAATCGAAGACGTATTCTCAATCTCAGGTCGTGGTACCGTAGTAACAGGTCGTGTAGAGCGTGGTATTATCCGCACGGGTGATGAAGTAGAAATCGTAGGTATCAAAGAAACTGCGAAAACTACTGTAACAGGTGTAGAAATGTTCCGTAAATTACTTGATGAAGGTCGTGCAGGTGAAAACATCGGTGCATTATTACGTGGTACAAAACGTGAAGAAATCGAACGTGGTCAAGTATTAGCAAAACCAGGTTCAATCACACCACATACAGACTTCGAATCAGAAGTTTACGTATTATCAAAAGAAGAAGGTGGTCGTCACACTCCATTCTTCAAAGGTTACCGTCCACAATTCTATTTCCGTACAACTGACGTAACAGGAACAATCGAGTTACCAGAAGGCGTGGAAATGGTAATGCCAGGCGATAACATCAAAATGACAGTAAGCTTAATTCACCCAATCGCGATGGACCAAGGTTTACGCTTTGCGATTCGTGAAGGTGGACGTACAGTAGGTGCGGGTGTTGTAGCGAAAATCATCAAATAATGATGATTGCTAGGTAACACTAGAAAAGCTAAAAGCTAAGAGAGGGCATCGAAAGATGCCCTTTTGTTTTGCTTGGATTTTTTTTGAATGAAAAAATTGGAAAAAATGACCGCACTTTTGTTATAAAAGAATAAATAAAGTGCGGTATAAATTTTTAGGGATTTTTTCTTTTCTATATTTTATTCTCTCACGTCAAATCTATTTTCATTTGACAGTGAATTACCTTCTATTGGTTTAGTGTTTCAATAAAGAGAATTGGTGCAGAGACACAAAATACATTAAACAGATAATAAAAAACTTAGCGAAAAAGCACCGCACTTTAGTTTTATCTATTTTCTGTTTGTAATCCTTACACCTCCAACCAAAACGTAACCGGTCCATCATTAGTTAAACTCACTTGCATATCAGCGGCGAATTTGCCGGTGGCAGTGGTAATGCGTTGTTGGCTTTTTTGTACGAAGTAATCGTAAAGCTGCTCGGCTTTTTGTGGTGCTGCGCCGTTGGAAAAGCTAGGACGTAGGCCTTTTTGAGTGTCGGCGGCGAGAGTGAATTGGGAAACCACCAGCAATTTGCCGTTTATTTGTTGGACGTTCAAATTCATTTTGCCTTGTTCATCGCTAAAAACGCGGTAGTTCAGCACTTTCTCTAATAAACGATCCGCTTTGCTTTCATCATCTTCTTTTTGCACGCCAAGCAGCACTAACAAACCTTGCTGAATTTGTCCTGTGATGTTGCCATCGACTTCTACTTTAGCTTGGATAACTCGTTGAATTAATGCAATCATTATTGTTCCTCAATTTGCTGTAATTTAATCTCACCATTTTTTAATAAACGCATATCGCCTAGCACCGCAGCCAGTTGCGCGCCGAGCAAAATGGCAATCCAGCTGAGCTGAATCCACAGTAACATAATTGGCAATGTTGCCATTGCGCCATAAATCAGTTGGTAAGAAGGGAAATTGGCGATGTACCAGGCAAAGGCCTGTTTGCCCAAGGTGAAGAACACCGCAGCGACCAACGCTCCAGCAGCAGAATGTTTAATGCTGACAGATTTATTCGGCACAATTTTATAAATTAAAGTGAAAATAAACCAAGTGAGCATAAAAGGGATAAAGCGAAGTAATTTTAAGCCAAAAGGCAAACTCAAATCAGATTGCAGAAAATCTCTCGCTAACGAGGTTACATAGGTGCTAATTCCGATACTGGTGGCAATAATAATTGGCCCAAGGGTTAAAATCAGCCAGTAAATGGCGAAAGAAAACACCGTTGGACGGACACTGCCATCGTGCCAAATGCTGTTTAGGGTGCGGTCAATAGTATTGATGAGCATTAAAGCAATCACAATTAAACTGATGATCCCAACTGCACTCATCTGTTTAGAATTATTCACAAACTGATCAATATATTCTCCCACCATATTGCTGGCGTTTGGGGCAAAATTGTCAAAGATGAATTGTTTCAACTCGCCCGTTACTTCATTGAAAACAGGAAAGGCGGAGAAAATGGAAAATACCACCATAATCAGCGGTACAAGTGCTAGCATTGTGCTGTAAGTGAGATAGCCCGCCGCTTGGGTGAGTTTATTTTGATTGAAACGCAACCAAAACACCTTGAGAAAGAGGCTTAGTTTTCGCCATAAAACTGACATAGCATTACTCCACAACAATGTTTAAATTTCTTCCCTGAACCGCAAATACAAGGCTGCTTCATTGCAGGCAGGGTAACAGTGGGATCGGCAAAATACCAGCGTTCCCCCACGTTTACAAATAAGGATTTTTCGTGATGAATTTGCTCGCCCTCTGCGCTTAAAAATTTCGCCTTAAACTCCACCGCACTATGGGTTTTATCTAATTTAGGATCGTGTTTTAGCACCTCTAAGCCCCGCCACTGGGTTTGCGCCGCCCATTGTTTTAATGCTTCATAGTCCAGCAATGTTTGTTGGCTTGGTACGGTGGTTTCCACAATATAATCAATATCTTGCAACACAAACGCCGCGTAGCGCGAACGCATTAATTGTTCGGCGCTTTGGGCAATTTTTTGCTTTTGATGTAAGGGCTGGCAACAATCTTGATATGCGTTACCCGATTGGCAAGGACAAAGTGCGGTGGTTTTTTCGTCCATTTTTCAACAATGATCCTTCAAGTAGTTGGCAAATTAGCCTAAGCATATCACATCAAGTTGATGATTTCATTTGCCAAAAAGAAAATAGGGCGTACAGAATTTGTGATAATTTTTGACCGCATTTTATTTTTTTTTTCTTATTATGCACCCACATTTTGATCGATTTCAGAGGCTTATATGCAATATTCATTAGCACAAACGGAACAAGGCGACGTTTTAGGATTAACCGCCAAAATGGCAAACCGCCACGGTTTAATCGCCGGGGCAACCGGGACAGGGAAAACCGTTACCTTACGCAAAATGGCGGAGGCATTTAGCGATGATGGGGTGCCAGTGTTTTTGGTGGACGTGAAAGGGGATTTGTCGGGCTTGGTAAAAGCTGGGGAATTCCAAGGCAAAGTGGCAGAGCGCATTGAACAATTTCACCTAGGTGGCGAAAGCTATTTGCAAGGTTATCCTGTTTCTTTCTGGGACGTGTTTGGCGAAACCGGGATTCCATTGCGTACCACCATTTCTGAAATGGGGCCATTGTTGCTTTCTCGTTTATTGAATCTCAACGCCACGCAAGAGGGGTTGCTTAATTTGGTATTTCGCGTGGCGGACGATAAAGGCTTGTTGCTGATCGATCTGAAAGATCTGCGTGCAATGCTGAAATATGTGGCAGAAAATGCCAAAAACTTCCAATTGGAATATGGTAATGTGTCCGCCGCCAGTGTGGGGGCAATTCAGCGTGCCTTACTAGCCTTAGAAAACGAGGGCGCAAGTAAATTGTTTGGCGAGCCTGCTTTAAACCTTGATGATTGGTTACAAACCCGTGATGGACGTGGCGTGATCAACGTCTTAAATTCAGAAAAATTAATTAATTCACCAAAAATGTATAGTGCGTTTTTGCTTTGGTTAATGGCGGAGTTATTCGAGCAACTGCCTGAAGTGGGCGATCCTGATAAACCAAAATTTGTGATGTTCTTTGATGAAGCGCACTTATTATTTGATGGCGCGCCAGCCGCGTTGGTGGATAAAGTGGAGCAAGTGGTGCGCTTGATTCGTTCGAAAGGCGTTGGGATTTATTTCGTTACACAAAATCCATTAGATTTGCCCGATACGGTGCTGGGGCAGCTAGGAAACCGTGTGCAACACGCTTTGCGCGCTTTTACGCCACGCGATCAAAAAGCCGTGAAATCGGCGGCTGAAACGTTCCGCACCAATCCAAAAGTGAATGTGGTGGAAACCATTTCAACCTTGGGCGTGGGGCAGGCTTTGGTGTCTTTCCTTGACGAAAAAGGAATGCCATCACCAGTGGAAATTGCTTATATTTATCCACCAAAAAGTCAGCTTAAACCGATTTCTGCTGAACAGCGCAACCAATGGGTGAAAGATGATGATCTTTACCCTTATTACAATAATTATGTGGATAATGTTTCCGCCTTTGAAATGTTACAAGAGCAGGCAGATCTGGCTGCTGTCGCACAAAAACAAGCGGAACAAGCCCAAGAGGAAGAAGAAAACGGCTTTATGGGAAGCCTTAGCCGAATGTTGTTTGGCAAGAAAAAACGTGGCGAACAACTGAGTGTTACCGAACAAGTGGTGAGCAGCGTGGCGAAATCGGTCGGACGCAACATTCGCAACCAAATCACCAAGCAAATTATGCGCGGGATTTTAGGGGCGTTGAAGAAATAAGATTTTAATTTACATCGTGAAAGGCTTAAAACCCGTGATAAGGTTTTAAGCCTTTTTTCTATATTGTGAGAATTGCGAGAGTTACATTTATTTTTGTACTACTGCGTGATAATGCAACTTATCAATAGCTTGAATGAGCATTTCATCACTCACTTTCTCGTCAGCCACCACATTCACCAAACGTGAATTAAAATTCGCTTTGGTCGATTGCACGCCATCAATGTTGCGTAATTCTTTATTGACTAAATAAACGCAAAGCTGGCAATTCATTTCTTCAATATGCAACGTAACCTTGCGTTCTGCGGCAAGACTTGGCAATGAAAAACTAAGTGCGGTCAAAAAAAGGTAAAATTTTTTTCATTCTAAATAATCCAAAATATAAGGTAAAACATAGGGATAAGTTAAGAAAAGAGAATAATCAGCGCCATTAGCCAATATAAAATTTGCAATGTACGGCGTGAGAGATATTGGCTACAAATCACTTTTCCTGAGAAATTCAGCAGCCAAAAGCCATAGCCAAATGCGATGAGAGAAATCACGAGCATTGGAATTTGCAAAAATGCCAGCTGATTTAAGCTCACTAGCCAAGTGCTAGAAATTCCAAATAACAGATACAACAATGGCGCAATACAGCAGAGTGTCGATGCCACCGCAGCACTCACTGCAGTGGTACATATCGCCCAAAATTTGGCATTTCCGCCTTTCGGATTAGCGTTGCTGCGAGATAAATTCATAACCAAATTCTTTTGCATCAAAGGAATTTAATGGATCGCCGCCCACTTCTGCATAAGGATAACCAAAATTATTGATTGGCGCGAGTTCAGGCGTTGGGTAAAGAGTGAAATCGCGTGCGTGATTAAAGCCCATCCAGTTGCCTTCCCAATTTCCGAATAAATAATCTGAAACTGCTTGGGTATCGCTATCTGCCACTGCTTTTTTCTCTGTTAGGCGATATTTTGCCACGTCCGCGGAATCTACAGGAACCCAGCCAAAACCTGCTAGATAAAATTCCGCACGACAATGTTGTCCGCCATTTTCATTGGCAATTTTGTTTTTGGCGCTACCAAACGCGGATTTAGAATATTTGCCCATTTTCACCGCCTCTCCTAAACGAATACCGAACACTTCGCGAGCGGGAATACCAGAAGCACGCGCTAAAGCAACAAATACAGAATTAATATCCGTGCATTTTCCTTTTAACACGCCTGTTGTTAGGATTTTTTCCACATCACCATCGCCACAGCCTAATACGGAATTATCACGCTCCATATTTGCCACAATCCATTGATGAATACGTTCTGCTTTTTTGAGCGGATTTGTTTCATTTCCTACAATTTTATCGGCATATTCTTTCACGATCCCGTCAATTTTAATATGTTTTGTTGGCTGTAAATAAGGTTGCACATCAACGCCATATTCTATTTTTTCTGGCGCTTGATAATCTTTCAATAAGCCCAGTTTCTTCGGTTCACGATCTTGGGTTTCCACAACCAGCGTAACGGTTAAATTGCGTTTTTGTGCTTCTGGTGTCCAAGTGGCAAATAATGTACTAGCACTATATTGATTATTTTCTGTGATGTAAGCCTGTTGATAATTGCCATCAAATGTGATGGATTTCACCGTTTGATAGTCGTTACTAAAAGGCAATGGTACCCACAAATTTGTTGTTCCTGATGAGCCTTTTGGCACTTGTAAATCATAGGTTTGCGTAAATTCGTAAGTGTGCGTAGTGGTGTTAGGATTTGCCACCGTTTGCGCATTGGCTAACGTTGCCGCTGCGAAAAGTGAGCTGGTAAAAAGTGCGGTGGTAAAAAGTGCGGTGGTAAAAATCGTTTTTTTCATAGAAAACTCCTGTTTACAAAAGGGATTGCAAGGTTACGCCATTCAGTAAAAAATGGGCTACCTTATAGGAATCAGGCGAGAGAAAACGCGTTGCGTCAAATAATTGCCAAATTTCTAACCTTCCTTAAATCCTTAAGAGAAATTGAAAACGGCAAGAATGGTATAACGATGAAAACCAGAATTGAAAACAGTTTGATCATTTCCTATACACAATACTTGCGATATAGCTGTTCAACGAACAAAGGGATTTTACGATTTATGGGTGAAATTGCAATCTTTTGTTGATTGGCGGGGTGAAATAATCGGATAAAAAGGCATAAAATCCATAATGATTGTTATGCTTGATTTTAGAGCGTTAAGTAAAAAGTGCGGTAAAAAATTCGTAAAAATTCCACCGCACTTTCTTTTTCTAACATTAAACCAATAATGCCGCCGCTTTCACCACAATATCAATGGCGTTTTGCTCGGTTTGATGAATGGTTTCTTCATTTGGGATTTCTTGTTGTGTGCGGTTTACAATCGCACCAGCCACCATACCAGCACGCAAGCCTAAAGCAGAACACATAGTAAATAAGGTGGCACTTTCCATTTCGTAGTTCATTACATTTAGCTCTTGCCATTGTTTTAATGAACCTTGATAGTGGCGATAAATTTTGCCAGTGTAAGTGTCGTAGCGCTCTTGCCCTGGGTAGAACGTATCTGATGATGCGGTGATACCAATATGCACTTTCGCTTTATCATTTTCTAATGCCGCTTTGTGAAGCATTGAAGTGCAAGTAAAGTCCGCTACCGCTGGATATTCTAATGGCGCGAAATGACGGCTTGCCCCATCTAAACGCACCGCACCTGTAGTGATCAAAATATCACCCACATTAATATGCGGCTGAATTGCCCCTGTTGTGCCAATGCGTAGGAAAGTGCGCACGCCTAATTGCGCCAATTCTTCCACAGCAATAGAAACCGAAGGCCCACCAATCCCTGTGGAACAAACCACCACGGCCTTGCCATTAAGATAGCCAAGCCAAGAAGTAAATTCTCTGGTCGCGGCTAAAAATTTTGGATTGTCCAATAAACGAGCAATACGTTCAACACGTTCTGGCGCACCGGGAACAATGGCAAGTTGCGCGCCATCTAACATTGCTTTCGTTAAGCCTAAGTGAAATACATCAGACATAATGACTCCTATTTTAGTTATAAATGAATGAGTTATGGAGTAATATCACGCAAAATTGGATTTTGCATTGAAATCAAGGTTTCGGTAGATTGAATTTCATCAATCAACTGAATTTTGGTTGCGAGTACGGAATGAAGCTCCGCAATGGTGTGGGTCATCACCTTAATAAAAATGGAATAATTCCCCGTGGTGTAATAAGCTTCCACCACTTCTTCAAATTTTTCTAATTTCGCGATCACCTTATCGTAATCTTTCGCGCTTTTGAGAATAATGCCAATGAAACAACAGACATCATAGCCTAGTTTACGCTGATCGATGCGGATCTTTGTGCCTTGAATAATACCCGCTTGACGCATTTTTTCTACACGAACGTGAATTGTCCCAGGGCTTACGCCAAAATTTTTCGCCATTTCTGCGTAAGGGGTGCGTGCATCTTTAATCAACACACGCAGGATTTGTTTATCTAAGTTATCAATATTGTGCATTTTCTCTTTCCAAAATTAAATTTGATTTAAAATTATAGCCACTTTTTTATGGAAAAACCATTTTCGATCTTATTTTTGTTTGTGGGTGTTGAATTTTGCTCTCATATCATTAAATAATATGCAACGAAAATCAAAACCAGTAATAAACAAGGTTCATACAATGGAAAAATCATTTATTTTACAACAACAAGAAATTAGCTTTGCTAAAAACACCTTTACCCAAAAACTTTTGGAACATTTAGGTCTTGTAGAAGTTCAGGGCCCTATCCTAAGCCAAGTAGGCAATGGTATTCAAGATAATCTTTCAGGAACAGAGAAGGCAGTGCAAGTAAATGTGAAACAGATCACAGATGCCACCTTTGAAGTGGTTCATTCTTTAGCCAAATGGAAACGCCATACCCTTGCTCGTTTTGGTTTTGCCGAGGGAGAAGGCTTATTTGTACATATGAAAGCACTTCGTCCAGATGAAGATAGCCTTGACCAAACACACTCTGTGTATGTTGATCAATGGGATTGGGAAAAAGTGATCCCTGCAGGTCGCCGTAACCTAGACTATTTAAAAGAAACCGTGCGTGAAATTTATCAAGCAATCTTAGAAACAGAAGCGGCAGTAAGTGAAAAATTCGGTTTAACACGTTTCTTACCGCAGGAAATCACTTTCATTCACAGTGAAGATTTAGTGAAACGCTACCCAGGAATGAACGACAAAGAACGTGAAAACGCGATTTGTAAAGAATACGGTGCGGTGTTCTTAATTGGTATCGGTGGTGAATTATCAGACGGTAAGCCACACGACAAACGTGCGCCAGACTATGATGACTGGACAACCGTTTCTGAGGGCGAATACAAAGGCTTAAACGGCGATATTTTAGTTTGGAACCCAACCTTAGAGCGTGCTTTTGAGCTTTCTTCAATGGGTATCCGTGTAGATGAAACCGCTTTACGCAAACAGCTTGCCATTACAGGTGATGAAGATCGCCTACAATTTGACTGGCACCAAGATTTAGTAAACGGTCGCTTACCCCTTTCTATCGGCGGCGGTATCGGTCAATCTCGCTTAGCGATGTTATTGTTGCACAAAAAACACATTGGTGAAGTGCAATCGAGCGTATGGCCTAAATCTGTAATGGAAGAGTTTGCTAACATTCTTTAATTTCCTTAAAAGCATAAAAGCCTAACTTTTTGATTTGCTGTCAAAA
>NZ_PQVI01000017.1 GCF_002921145.1 Avibacterium endocarditidis | reverse complement strand
ACATTTTTGATGTTTCCTTTAAGTAAAGTTCCGTAGCACATTGCTGTACTACGGAGTTTAATTTTCAATTATTTTTTACGTGCTTCAATAACTGCTGCTGCAACACTTGCAGGTGCTTCAGCATATTTCAATGGTTCCATTGAGTATGATGCACGACCTTGAGTTTGTGAGCGAAGATCTGTTGCATAACCAAACATTTCAGAAAGTGGAACTTCTGCATTGATTTTAACAACAAATTCGCTTGCTTCTTGGCCATTTACCATAGCGCGACGACGGCTTAAATCACCAATTACATCACCCACATACTCTGGTGGAGTTTCAACTTCCACTTTCATAATTGGCTCAAGTAATACTGGGTTTGCTTTGCTAAACGCTGCTTTAAATGCTAATGATGCAGCAAGTTTAAATGCTAACTCAGATGAGTCCACATCGTGGTATGAACCGAAGTGTAAACGAACACCGATATCAACCACTGGATAACCCGCTAATGGACCAGATTTAAGTTGCTCTTGGATACCTTTATCAACCGCAGGGATATATTCGCCAGGAATTACACCACCTTTGATTTCGTTGATAAATTCGTAACCTGGACCTTCTGGATCTAATGGATACAAGTCGATAACAACGTGACCATATTGACCGCGACCACCAGATTGTTTTGCATGTTTACCTTCAACATCGTTCACACGAGTACGGATAGTTTCACGGTAAGATACTTGTGGTTTACCGATATTCGCTTCCACTTTAAACTCACGTTTCATACGGTCAACGATAATGTCTAAGTGTAACTCACCCATACCTGAAATGATGGTTTCACCTGATTCTTCATCAGTGTGAACACGGAATGAAGGGTCTTCTTGTGCAAGACGACCTAATGCCAAGCCCATTTTCTCTTGGTCTGCTTTGGTTTTTGGTTCTACCGCAACAGAGATTACTGGCTCAGGGAATTCCATACGCTCAAGAATGATTGGTGCATCAACTGCACATAATGTATCACCTGTACCAACATCTTTTAAGCCGATTGCCGCTGCGATGTCGCCCGCACGAACTTCTTTGATCTCTTCACGTTTGTTTGCGTGCATTTGAACGATACGACCAAAACGCTCACGTTTATCTTTTACAGAGTTCAATACTGTCGCACCAGACTCAACCACACCAGAATATACACGGAAGAAGGTTAAGTTACCTACGAATGGGTCAGTTGCAATTTTGAATGCAAGTGCTGCAAATGGTTCATTATCATCTGCGTGACGCTCACCTTCAGTTTCATCAGGGTTGATCCCTTTGATTGAAGCGATGTCTGTTGGTGCTGGTAAGTAGTCGATTACCGCATCAAGCATTGCTTGAACACCTTTGTTTTTGAACGCTGAGCCACAAGTTACAAGAATGATTTCAGTATCTAACGCACGTTGACGTAACGCACCTTTGATTTCTTCTTCAGTAAGCTCTTCACCGCCTAGGTATTTTTCCATTAACTCTTCTGAAGCCTCTGCTGCTGCTTCAACAAGGTTTTGGTGCCATTCTTCACATAATTCAACCATATCTGCAGGAATATCATCATAGGTAAATGTCATACCTTGATCCGCTTCATTCCAGTTGATTGCTTTCATTTTGATTAAGTCAACCACACCTTTGAAGTTTTCTTCTGCACCGATTGGAAGTTGTAAAGGAACAGCATTACCACCTAAGCGAGTTTTGATTTGCTCAACAACGCGTAGGAAGTTTGCACCAGTACGGTCCATTTTGTTTACGAACGCGATACGAGGTACTTTATATTTGTTTGCTTGACGCCATACAGTTTCAGACTGAGGTTGAACCCCACCTACTGCACAGTAAACCATTACCGCACCATCAAGAACACGCATTGAACGTTCTACTTCGATAGTAAAGTCAACGTGTCCCGGAGTATCGATAACGTTGATACGGTGTTGTGGATATTGCTGAGACATACCAGACCAGAAAGCCGTTGTTGCCGCAGAAGTAATGGTAATACCACGCTCTTGTTCTTGTTCCATCCAGTCCATGGTAGCTGCACCATCATGCACCTCACCAATTTTGTGACTAACACCTGTATAGAATAGAATACGCTCTGTGGTTGTTGTTTTACCAGCATCAATGTGAGCACTAATACCGATATTACGATAGCGCTCAATAGGAGTTACACGAGCCATTATTATTTCCTTGTTTGGAATTCAATAAATTAAAATTTTAAATATGGATAAGGCTTCACCGCATAGCAAAATGTGATGAAGCCTAAAAATCGTTTGATTAACTGATTACCAACGGTAATGAGCAAACGCTTTGTTAGCTTCAGCCATACGGTGAACGTCTTCACGTTTTTTCACTGCTGCACCTTTGTTTTCTGATGCATCAGATAATTCATTTGCTAAACGTAAAGCCATTGATTTATCACCACGTTTACGTGCTGCTTCAACGATCCAACGCATACCTAATGCGTTACGACGAGCTGGGCGCACTTCAACTGGCACTTGATAAGTAGAACCACCAACACGGCGAGATTTAACCTCAACGGTTGGACGTACGTTTTCTAGTGCGATTTCAAATGCTTCTAAAGCTTCTTTACCTGTACGTTGAGCTAAAGTTTCTAACGCACCATAAACGATTGATTCTGCGATAGATTTTTTACCATCTACCATTAATACATTAATAAATTTCGCAAGTAATTCTGATCCGAACTTTGGATCTGGAAGAATTTTGCGTGGTTCAATACGACGACGACGTGGCATTGCAATTTCTCCGTTTTTTAATCTTCAGGATTATCCAAAACTCTTTGTGTAAGAGATCTTACGTTTACTGGAGTTTATGATAATTATTTAATTTAATTAGCGTTTGGCCTTACTTAACGGAGAACCATTAAGCTTTAGGACGTTTAACGCCGTATTTAGAACGACCTTGTTTACGATCTTTAACGCCGGCACAGTCTAATGCACCACGCACAGTGTGATAACGCACACCCGGTAAATCTTTAACACGACCGCCACGGATAAGCACAACGCTGTGCTCTTGAAGGTTATGACCTTCACCGCCGATATAAGAAGTTACTTCGTAACCATTTGTTAAACGAATACGGCACACTTTACGTAATGCTGAGTTCGGTTTTTTAGGTGTAGTTGTGTACACGCGAGTACACACGCCACGTTTCTGCGGGCAAGCCTCTAATGCAGGAACGTTGCTTTTTACAACCTTTTTCACACGCGGTTTGCGTACTAATTGGTTGATAGTTGCCATTAAAAAAGCTCCAGTTTAATAGTTGTTATTCATAAAAGAATGTTTACTTTTTGTTCTATCTTAGAATAGATAGACGTCGAATTTTAATCTTGGACACTAAGAATGTCAAGTCATAGAACAGGCAAAGGACAAAGTCTTTGTCTGATTATTAATTTGCTTACAACCCCACCTGCGGGAAATACCGCTCGGTCAGTGCCACAAAATCTTGCAGAGAAATCAACCGCACTTTGCTTTCATTATTTTCATCGCAATTAACAAAGTGCGGTGCGATTTCTTGTAGATTTCTGGCGTAGATGTCGTTCTCTAGCGCATAGCAAGGCGCGGTGAGTTGGGTGAAAAGTTCTTGGTGTTTGAAGGGAAGTAGCACGCCGTCTTGCCATAGCACAAGGCAATCTTGTTCAGTAAAATGGGCAAAATAGCGAGTGAGGGTTTGGCTGTCGTAATCAGCTTTGGCGAAGGTGTAAAGCATCATCATTTCCTGCAAAA
>NZ_PQVI01000161.1 GCF_002921145.1 Avibacterium endocarditidis | reverse complement strand
TATAATCAATTAAATAATAAGAATATAAAAGATAATATCTTTCAATTATTAGATTTTTAGAAATATTTTGTTGATTCATTGAGTGCAAAAAAATGACTTTATGCTGAATGATCTTAAATTTATCTTGCTTGATGATAATGAATTGAAAAATGAAATTTCTGCCCGTTCAAATATTGATGTTAGAAATAATAGACTATTTTTAATAGTAAAAACATTTTTGAAAACAAAAATAAATGAACTATACGCTTATTCAAATGTAACGCCTAAAGCGGATAGAATAATAAAAGGAAAATCTAAAAAATCCAAAAAGCCTGAACAAGTTAAAGCTGAAGAATATGCGATAGATATATGGAAAAAAGATCCCGCTATAACGCAAGAAAATATGGCTTATCAATTAAAAGATAAATTAGAATTATCACAAACTATACAAACAATAATTCGTTGGATTAGACCTTTCCAGCCTAAGAAGTAAGAATAGAATGATCAAAAGCAGCTTATTCACTATGATAATCTGCTTTTTTATTATTATAAGTAACTTATTGATTTTTCAAAACTTCTAAATTCCTTTCTAATACCCCTCGTAACGTTACGAACCCTACAAATAGTTCAACAAACGAGAGGTATTTTTTATGAACCAATCACAAACCCAATCTAAAAAATTGATTTCAGGCAAAGAAGTTACTGCCGTTGTTGGCTTTGGCCGCACAAAATTAAATGAACTAGTCAAAGCAAATCAATTCCCCCAACCTATCCGCTTTTCACAAAACTTTATCCGCTGGGATTTAGAGGAAGTGAATGCTTGGATTGAAGAACAGAAAGCGACAAGGGGGCAATAATGAATAACGCATTGAAATTACTTTTAGAGCCAATAACGCACAAATTCCACCACAAGGAAATAAATGGCGTAAATGCGCGTAATTTGCATAAAGCTTTGCAAATTGGGCGAGATTTTTCAACGTGGATAAAAAACCGTATTGAAGAATGTTCATTTATTAAAGACAGTGATTTTATTATTGTTGAAAATTTGAGTTCCCCAAAACGGGGGAGCGCAAATAGTGAACAATTTACGCCCGAAATAGAGAATATAAATAAACAATCATCAAAAGCACGCCCGCAAAAGTTGATTGATTACATCATCACTTTTGATATGGCGAAACACCTTTGCTTATTGGAAAAAAACGAAGTGGGCCACGCAATCCGCCAGCACTTTATCGAAGCAGAAAAGCAATTTGCGCAGGTTGCCCCTCACCTACACCGCAACACCTTAGAGCGAACCAAAGCAAGGCTTGCCACGATTGACCACAATCGAGCAATGACAGACGCCATCAAAGATTACTACCAACGCCAAGGCAAAGAGTCAAAGCCGTATCACTTCAGCAATGAACAAGTAATGCTAGATAGCTTGCTTTTAGGCGAAAACGTCCACCACTGGAAAGAAAGAACTGGCGTGGCAAATGTGCGGGATAGCTTTACGACAAATCAACTTAATTTGCTCAAATTACTGCAGCAGACAAATACCACGTTACTTGTATTAGATATGCCGTTTAAACAACGCAAAGCGAACCTTGAAGCATTGTTACAGCGAATGAACCGAACCAATTTTGGTTTGGTTGAATAGCAGATATAGCAAAGGCTACTGAAACCAGTAGCCCCGCTATTAAAGGATTTTACTAATACGTCTTATTTATTTGCTATTGGATACATTGCAGCAATGTTATTTAACTGGGCATCACTATGAACAAGATACGCAGAAACGGACTTGGCATATTGCAACCTACAATATCAATAGTTAATAAAAAAACGAATGAACTAAACCCAAAGGATATTCTATGAATTTAATTCAAAATGATTTTATCAAACGTGAAAATAATTCATAACCAAAATTCTTTACAACCGAGGCAAATTTATCGTATTTTAACACCGCACTTTCAAACAGTGCCGAGCCTGAGAACTCGAACAATAAACTTGTGGCGGATAAATGCACGCCTATTAATGCGTGTTTTTTTATGCGTAGCACAAACACACCCAAAGAACGCCTAAAAATGGCGTGTTCTTCTATGGTAGCGTGTTATGGGAAAGGTTTCGCCCTTTGCTGTGTTCCACAAGTCGCAGTTTCTCAGCCCGTAACACGTTACCGCCCAAGCCTGAGAACTTTCGCGGTAACTTCACGAAAACTATTTACTTGTGGAGCAAACGCAATGAAACTCTTCATTTTTGCGGCAATCCGTCGCACAGACTTAACCAACAAAATTTATAAAATCCGCATTTTTGCTGAAACTGAAATGCAAGCAAGAGCAAAATTAGCTAAGCAATTCGTTCTTATTTTTGCCGGTTGCATTAACGTTAAAACTTAGCAAAAACGACCGCACTTTATCCCCTATCGTACTCACTTCAGCTATGGCGGAGGTGCAGAATGGATAACAAAGATTTAGCCTTTCAACTAGGGCTTTTAGAGCGTGATATTGAAAATCTTCATCAACCAGCAACACTTATTCACGCATTAGCTCACTATTCAGATTTAGACAAGTTTGACTATTGTGAGTTAGAAGAAGCGTTAAAAGGTATTAATACAGCACTTTATAACCATATTAATTCATTAAATCACCGTCTGAATTTTATTAAAGAAAAATTGGGGGTGAACAATGACTAAACCAACTAAAACCACACAAGAACAACACTATTTGCAAGCACAATCCCGCTTATGGGAAGCCTATACCATTGTTTTAATGGCAGCTAATGCAAATGAAGAACAAGTGAATGTCATTGATATGCAAACCGCTTTGCGTGGTGCGCTGGTATTAATGGATCAAGGTTTAGCGCATTTAGGGGAGGTATAGAATGGCCAAAGCAATACGTTCACGCAGAACAAAATTAAACCTTTGAACCTGAAATCTTGCCAAACTGGGAGCAGTTAGTCAAAGCGATTAAAGATGCCGAGCTTTATCTTGGCTTTGCCAAAAACTATCTACATAACGGGCATTTAAAAGGGGCGGTAGATGCGTTGAAATCTATCAAAAGCAGCGCAACAAAAGGATTAAAAGTTAAGAAAGGGGGAAGCAATGAATAATGATGAAGTCAATTTTGATAAATTGAATGAAACCGAATTACAAGCAATAGGCATTCACAACGGTAATTTTATCAATGGCACAAATAACCCTGAATTTCCTTATTTGGCCGTTGCTTTTGATGAATTGGCTAATGTGTTGGCTGGGATTGCCGAGATTGATCCGCTTTCATCAATACAATTTGCCAAAGAAGCGAATGTCATTTCTCAAAGATTGCTTGAACTTGCCCCTAAAGCACCAACAAAAGATTACAAGGAATTGATGAAATTATTCAGTAATGAAGAAATTGCCGAACATTTACTTAATTCAGTGATTTGTGGCTTTTTGGCTGGGCAACTTCAACAAATGGTAACAAAAGTTCTCACACAATTAGAAAA
>NZ_PQVI01000160.1 GCF_002921145.1 Avibacterium endocarditidis | reverse complement strand
AAGTGCGGTGATTTTTCACCGCATTTTTATTGCAGCAGAAATGCTTAAACTTTCACCGAACAAAAAATCTCCCGTTGAAATTCCTTTATTTATTCCTATATAAGATCCCATTGCAAAAGAGAGGATACAATATGAACAAAAATCAAGAAACGCGTGGATTTCAATCTGAAGTTAAACAATTACTTCAATTAATGATCCACTCACTTTACTCGAATAAAGAAATCTTTTTGCGTGAGCTAATTTCTAACGCTTCTGACGCGGCGGATAAATTACGCTTTAAAGCCCTTTCTGCACCAGAATTATATGAAGGTGATGGGGATTTAAAAGTTCGCATCAGTTTTGATGAAGGAAAAGGCACAATCACCATCAGTGATAATGGCATTGGTATGACGCGTGAGCAGGTGATCGATCATTTAGGGACGATTGCGAAATCAGGAACGAAAGAATTTTTGAGCGCACTTGGCGCGGATCAAGCGAAAGACAGCCAGCTTATCGGGCAGTTTGGGGTGGGCTTTTATTCTGCTTTTATTGTGGCGGATAAAGTAACCGTGAAAACCCGTGCCGCAGGCGTGCCAGCAGATCAAGGCGTGTTGTGGGAATCCACTGGTGATGGTGAATATACCGTAGCCGATATTGAGAAAAAAGAGCGTGGTACAGAGATCACCTTGCATTTACGTGAGGAAGACAAAGAATTTGCCAACGCGTGGCGTTTGCGTGAAATCATCAGCAAATATTCCGATCATATTGGTTTGCCAGTAGAAATTTTGACACCAGAATATGATGATGAAGGCAAAGAAACGGGCGTGAAATGGGAAAAAATTAATAAAGCCCAAGCCCTGTGGACGCGTTCAAAAGGCGAAATTTCTGATGAAGAATATAAAGAGTTCTACAAACATTTAAGCCACGATTTTGCTGATCCGCTACTGTGGGCGCACAATAAAGTAGAAGGAAATCAAGAATATACCAGCTTGCTTTATGTGCCGTCAAAAGCCCCTTGGGATCTCTTTAACCGCGATCACAAAAAAGGCTTAAAACTCTATGTGCAACGCGTGTTTATTATGGACGATGCGGAACAATTTATGCCGAATTATCTGCGTTTTATGCGTGGTTTAATTGATAGCAATGATTTACCACTCAACGTTTCTCGCGAAATTCTGCAAGATAACAAAGTAACCGCCGCCTTGCGTAAAGCGCTTACCAAGCGTTCATTACAAATGCTAGAAAAATTAGCGAAAGACAATCCAGAGCAATATTTACAATTCTGGAAAGAATTTGGCTTGGTGTTAAAAGAAGGTGTGGCGGAAGATGTGGCTAACCGCGAGCAAATTGCCCGTTTATATCGTTTTGCTTCAACGCATAATGATAGCAGCGAGCAAACTGTTTCCTTGCAAGATTATGTTTCGCGAATGAAAGAAGGTCAAAAAGCCATTTATTACATCACGGCAGATAGCTATATTGCGGCGAAAAATAGCCCGCACTTAGAGCTGTTTAATAAGAAAGGCATTGAAGTGTTGTTGCTTTCTGATCGCATTGATGAATGGATGGTAAGTTATCTCACCGAATTTGATGGTAAACCATTGCAGCCTATCACCAAGTCCGATCTTGATTTAGGCGATTTAGCGGATCAAGAACAGGAAGAACAAAAGGCACAAGATGAAGCCTTTGGTGCTTTCGTTGAACGCGTGAAAACCTTATTGGGAGATCGCGTGAAAGCAGTGCGTTTAACCCATCGTTTAACGGATACCCCAGCGGTGGTTTCAACGGATAACGATCAAATGACCACACAAATGGCGAAATTGTTTGCAATGAGTGGGCAGCCAGTGCCAGAAGTGAAATATACCTTTGAGCTAAATCCAGACCATTCATTAGTGAAAAAAGTGGCGGAGATGACAGACGATGCAGCCTTTGCAAATTGGGTGGAATTACTGCTTGAGCAAGCCATGTTTGCGGAGCGCGGATCGCTGGAAAATCCAACCGCATTCATTAAACGTGTAAATGAGTTGTTATCTTAATAAATTAGGTTAGAATAGAGGCGTTGTCTAAAACTAGGCAACGCTTATTTTTTGACTTATAAAAAGGAATGGTATGAAAAAATTTATTGTCGTTATCAGCTTATTGTTATCTGCTTGTAGTTCAGTGCTGAATGTTACTCAATCGGCTAAATTAGCTAACAGCTGCCAAACCTATTTCAATATTTTAGATGAGAATGTTGCCACTTCCACCTTACCAGCGGAAACCTTGCAGGCGTTGCAACAGGATTTTGCACAATATCGCAAAGAATTTACAAAACTCTCTGCTGAGAAACAAGAACAATTCTGCCGTGCGCGTTTGGCACGTTTTCAACATTAATTTTCTTTCCCTGCGTAACAAGGAGCGTCAATGAGCATTTTTATTGCGTGGGGAAACATTCATCAGTCTTATCCTTTCGAGCAAATTCCAACGGCATTACTCACGCCTAAATTACGTCAAGCACCGCCTGAGCAACCGCGTTTGTTGCAACGTTATCGTTGCCGTTGGGTGGCGCATTTTTTGCTATGGCAATTATTAAAAACCGCAAAAATTTCCACCGCACTTTTAGCACAAATCGCATACAGCCCAACCCAACGGCCGCATTTCCCCAAACCGAATATTGATTTTAATATCAGCCATTCAGGCGATTGGGTGGCGGTGATACTCAAGGTTGATGAAAAAAATGAAAACCAAAGTGCGGTAGGAATTGACATTGAATTTCCGCAAAAAGAACGGAATTATGCTGCCTTGCTTGGTCATTTCGCTCCCGAACAAGAACAACAATGGTTTGCCAAGCAGCCTGACAAAAAAACAGCCTTTTATCGTATTTGGTGTTTGCGTGAAGCGCTATTGAAATCACAAGGTGTAGGCATTGTGAAATTATCGGAAGTGGATCACCAAGCAGAGAACCTACAATTATTTTCTGCCTATTGCCCGCAAGGGGAAGCCATATTTACGCAAGAATTGCCCTTTTATTTGGCGGTTTTTGCTAATGAAACCTTGGCAACAGCGCATTATTTTTATTGGAATGATGAAGGCTTAATTCCCACTGAATTAAGGCAAAAAATTTGCTATAAAGTGAACCGCACTTTAACGGATTTTTGACGGCTTAAGGGGAAGGGAAAGCAGGCAATCCGCCCTAGACTTCACCTATTATTTTGTTTAGACTTGTAACAATTTTTTGACAAATGGAGAAAAGAATGTCCTTTAATGGTTCAGATCAAGATCCTTGGGGAAAACCAGGGAGCAACCCAAATCAATCGGATAACAAATCCGATCCAAATAACCAATGGGATAAGCGCAATAAGCAGGAACAATCCCCTCCGGATCTTGAAGAAGTCTTTAGTAATTTATTGAAAAAACTCGGTGGCGGCCAAAATGGTGGCAACCATAATGGCGGCGGCAAAGGCCTGTCATTCGGCTTAGGTAAATTGTTACCTGTTGCCGCGGTGATTGGTGCGATTGTTTGGGGCGTGAGCGGTTTTTACACCGTGAAAGAAGCGGAACGTGGCGTGGTGTTGCGTTTTGGTGAGCTGGAAAAAATCGTACAACCGGGTTTGAACTGGAAACCGACTTTCGTAGATAAAGTGATCCCCGTTAATGTGGAACAAGTGAAAGAGCTGAAAACCCAAGGGGCAATGCTCACTCGCGATGAAAATATGGTGAAAGTGGAAATGACCGTGCAATATCGCGTGAGTGATCCAGCAAAATATTTATTCAGCGTAACCAATGCCGATGACAGCTTAAACCAAGCTACCGACAGTGCGTTGCGTTATGTGATTGGACATATGTCAATGGACGATATTTTAACCACAGGGCGTTCCATTGTGCGTGAAGACACTTGGAAAGCCTTGAATGGCATTATTCAGCCTTATGATATGGGATTAGAAGTGCTTGATGTGAACTTCCAATCTGCGCGCCCGCCTGAAGAAGTGAAAGCCGCTTTTGATGATGCGATCAAAGCACAAGAAGATGAGCAACGCTATATTCGTGAAGCGGAAGCCTATGCCCGCGAGCAAGAGCCAATCGCGCGTGGTAATGCACAACGCATTATTGAAGAAGCCACGGCCTATAAAGATCAAGTGGTGTTAAATGCGCAAGGGGAAGTGGAACGTTTCCAACGCTTATTGCCTGAATTTAAAGCCGCGCCGCAATTATTGCGTGATCGCTTATATATTCAAACGATGGAAAAAGTGATGGCAAACACGCCAAAAGTATTGCTTGATAGCAACGGCAATAACTTAAGCGTGCTA
>NZ_PQVI01000016.1 GCF_002921145.1 Avibacterium endocarditidis | reverse complement strand
ATAAACGGGTGAGTGCGTCCACCGCACCAGTGCTGATGACGATAAACACGCCTAGCACCACTGTGAATAGCACGATAGAAACGGAAGTCGCATTATCCCCTAAAAATGGCAATAATCCCGCTAATAACGAACCGCCACCTGTTACATAGGCGGAAAGAATGGCGTACATAAAAATCACTAGCGAAAGGGTCGCTAACACACGCCCTGTAATACCGAAGTATTGTTCAGCGAGTGTCGCAATTCCTGCGTCTTTGCGTTCAGCTTTTTGATACACTTCAACAAACAGCAACGCACTGTAAGAAAGCAAAATCCACAGGATAAAGAGCAACGCAAGGGTATAGCCAAAACCCATTTTCTGCTGAAGTGAGCGGCATCGCCAACATTCCCGCCCCAATTGTCGTCCCCGCAACAAGCAAGGCACTTCCAAATGTCTTGTTTTTCATAATATTTTCCTAGTTAAACTAAAAGTGCGGTAAATTTTACCGCACTTTTTAGAAAATGTAATCATTTTTTTACAGGGTGTTTTTATTTGTTTACAAGGTTTTTTCTTTGTTGTTAAGAACGAATTTTGCTCCTTGAGCGATCTTCTTTCTTTTGTTTGTTAGAAGGTAGGCAAAGAAAAAAGTCTTCGACTAAATTACTGATCTTTATTTGTTTCAAATTTTTTTGACGAAGAGTAAGCCTATACTAGCTATGCTGTGTTGAGCCGTTACTTTTCCTAAAATTTTATCTACATTTAGATGATGTTAGCTGGGATATGATCAGTATTAATAAAAATAAACAATTGGTTTAGGTTTTTAATCTGTTTAAGTGAAATAGTACGGGGAATCAAAAGCTAAGATTATTTTGATCGACTTTGTAATATAGGCAATCAAATAGGATGGATAAATAACATAAGTTGAGTGAAAAAGATATTTGGTAATACTAGAAGGGGGAATTGTTATTTATAAGTTATTTATAAAATGTAGAAGTCCTAACGATCTTCTACATCTAACTAAAATTACATGATAAATTTTACGGCTGTTTACCAATATACGCCAAGATACCGCCGTCAACGTATAGAATATGACCGTTGATGAAGTTTGAGGCGTCAGAGGATAAGAACACCGCAGCGCCTGCGAGATCTTCTGGCGTTCCCCAGCGAGCGGCAGGGGTTTTGGCGATGATGAATTGATCGAATGGGTGACGTGAGCCGTCTGGTTGTCTTTCGCGTAATGGTGCGGTTTGTGGGGTAGCGATGTAACCCGGGCCGATACCGTTACATTGAATGTTGGCTTCACCAAATTCTGAACAGATGTTTTTGGTTAGCATTTTTAAGCCACCTTTTGCAGAAGCGTAACCCACCACGGTTTCGCGACCTAATTCACTCATCATTGAGCAGATGTTGATGATTTTACCGTGTCCTTTTTTGATCATTGAAGGTAATACGGCTTTTGACATAATGAACGGCCCAGTTAAATCAATATCAATAATTTTACGATAGTCCGCTGCGGTGGTTTCTAACATAGGGATACGTTGAATGATACCCGCATTGTTTACAAGAATGTCAATCACGCCCACTTCGTTTTCAATTTTGGCAACGTGTTCTTTTACTGCGTTTTCATCGGTTACATCAAATAAATAACCGTGCGCATCAATGCCTGCTTCTTTATAAGCGGCAAGGCCTTTTTTCAAGTTTTCTTCATTTACATCGTTGAATACGATTTTTGCTCCTGCTTGGCTTAATGCAGAAGCGATAGCAAAGCCGATACCGTATGATGCGCCTGTAACTAAAGCAATTTTTCCTTTCAGTGAGAATTGATCTAAGATGTTTGACATAGTTGCTCCTTTTTAACTTCTTAAATTAGGTTGTCGTTAAGTTTGTTATTTTTAATTTATTAATTTTAAAATTATTAAACCATAATTTCAATTTACATTGTAAGCGTTTATTAAAAATAGAATGCGAATATAGCTCACATTTTTGCAAATTAAAGGTAAAGGCATTTTCCACTCAGCGTGTTTTGCTGTGAGGCGATCAACAGCATAGATTAAAACGGTATCGTTTTTATGGGATTATGAATAATTTTAGTTTTTACGGGAGTATGCTCACTCTTTTTAGTAAGTGTATTAAATATAAAATAATAAACTGCGATAATTTTTTGAAAAATTTTTTAAGAATATTCACTTTTTTGATTTTTTATTCTCTTTTTTATCCTAATTGTTCTCTCTTTATATAAAATCCATTAAAATGCCTGCTTTCATTATGAGGAGAAGTTTATGATTGAGCAAATTATCAGCAATGTGGAGCAGGCTCTAACGTGGTTTGTGGAAACATTTGATGGCCCACTTTGGGATATTACCGTAATCACTTTATTAGGCGTGGGTATTTTCTTTACGCTCACCACAGGATTAGTGCAGTTACGCTTATTTCCACAAAGTTTGCGTGAGATGTGGTTTGGACGTGCCTCTACGGGGGATTCTTTAACACCATTCCAAGCCTTTGCGACAGGCTTAGCCAGCCGTGTGGGCGTGGGTAACATTGGTGGGGTCGCCACAGCGATTGCCATTGGTGGTGAAGGCGCAGTGTTCTGGATGTGGGTTACGGCGTTGATCGGAATGTCCAGTGCGGTAGCGGAATCTTCTCTTGCTCAATTATATAAATTAAAAGATAAAGATGGCGTGAGCCGTGGTGGCCCCGCTTATTATATTGTGCAAGGCTTAAAATCTCGCTGGTTGGCGGCGTGCTTTGCTATTGCGTTAATTTTACTTTGGTTTGCCTTTAATGCGGTGCAATCCAATGCGATTGTAGAAGCCACAGGCAATGCGTGGAAATGGACACCAAGCTATGTAGGAATTGGGTTAGTAATTTTAACTGCCTCAATTATTTTTGGGGGGGTGAAGCGAATCGGTAAAGTTTCCGCTAAAGTTGTGCCAACAATGGCGCTGTTTTATTTAATTATGGCAGCGATCATTATGGGAATGAACATTGAAATGATCCCAACTGTAATCAGTAATATTATTCATAGTGCGTTCTCTTTTGACGCAATGGCTGGCGGTATGTTCGGGGCGATTTTCTCTAAAGCAATGTTAATGGGAATTAAGCGTGGTTTATTCTCGAATGAGGCAGGTATGGGTTCTGCGCCAAATGCTGCGGCTTCAGCAGATGTTAAGCACCCAGTAAGCCAAGGTTTAATCCAAATGCTTGGCGTGTTTGTGGATACCATCATTGTGTGTTCTTGTACGGCAATCATCATTTTGCTATCAGACAACTACGGCGGCGAAACGCTGAAAAGCATTTCTCTGACGCAAAATGCGCTACAATATCACGTTGGGGAATTTGGCTTGCATTTCCTTGCGTTCATCTTATTGTTATTTGCGTTTTCTTCGATTATTGGTAACTATGCCTACGCAGAAAGCAATATCCGCTTCCTGAAAAACCGCCCTGTGGTAGTGTTTATTTTCCGTTTAGTGGTGCTATTTTCGTTTATTTCGGTGCGGTGAATTCAGGTAATGTGGTGTGGAACTTTGCCGATACCGTAATGGCGGTGATGGCGCTAATTAACTTGGTGTCTATCGTATTGCTTTCACCGATTGTGTGGACGTTATTAAAAGATTATCAACGCCAAATTAAAGCTGGTATTCGTGAGCCAGAATTTAAAATTGAAGAACATCCAGAGCTACTTAAACGTGGCGTGAATCCTGATGTTTGGAAATAATGATTAAGTAAAAATGAGGTTGTTTGATGTCGGCACAAAATAGTGAATTTCAAGAAAAGGTGCAAGCCTTGCTTAAACAGCATAAAGGCGAGCGAATTGTGAGCTTTGATTATGACGATCAGCGCTATTGGCTCAAACAACCTGAACAACTCAAAGGCGTGTGGCGTTTACTCAAACCGCAACCGCAAAAGGCCTTTCAAAATGAATTGAAAACCTTACAATTTTTAGCCGAAAAAAATGCCCCTGTGCCACAATTAATGGCATTTGGCGAAGATTTTTTAGTGCTAAAAGATGCAGGCAAAACTATCAGTTATTGGGTGGATAAGCCTGATCTCAGTTCTGATGAAAAATTGGCGATTTTAGCAGACGGCGCAAAGGCCTTAACGGATCTGCATAAAAAAGGCTTAGTTCACGGCCGCCCAGCGCTTCGTGATATGGCGTGGCACGATGGCAAGGTGCAATTTATTGATTTTGAATCCCGTTCCAATCACGCCAAGCTAAATTGGCAAAAGGTACGGGATAGCTTAATTTTTATCCATAGCCTTGGGCGTTCTGACTGCATTTCTGATGAGCAAATGCGTTTAACGGTAGAAAAATATCAGCAATATTGTGAGCCAGAAATTTGGCAACAAACACAATCCTTTATTGCCAAAAACCGCTGGTTATATTATTTATTATTGCCTTTCAAACCTATTGCAAGAATGGATTTAATCGCCATTTATCGCTTGTTTGAAAACACGCCAAACAAATAAGTGCGGTGCTTTTTTTTGTAAGTTTTTTATAAAGCCTTGCTATTTGTTTTTCTATGCGTATAATACGCCACATATTTCGGACGCGGGGTGGAGCAGCTTGGTAGCTCGTCGGGCTCATAACCCGAAGGTCGTTGGTTCAAATCCAGCCCCCCGCAACCAATTCATAACAAGTTCAGTAGAAAGAACCCCAATTTTGGGGTTTTTTTGTACGAGCAATTTAGATGTAGAACTGGGCTGATTAGCCCTTTTTTTACGTCCTAAGTTTGATTAAGGAGGTTGTTTTGGCAACTTTAGAAGAGAAATTATCAGATTTATTAAAAGGTTCTATTGAAGATTTAGGCTGTGAACTTTGGGGTATTGAATGTCAGCGTGTTGGCCGTTTTTTAACGGTACGTCTTTACATTGATAAAGAAGGTGGGGTGAGCATTGATGATTGCGCGGATGTAAGCCGTCAAGTCAGCGCCATTTTAGATGTGGAAGATCCGATTTCGGATAAATATAACCTTGAAGTGTCTTCACCGGGCGTGGATCGTCCATTATTTACCCTTGAACAATATCAACGCTATATTGGCGAAGAAATTGTGGTGCATTTGCGTATTCCTGTGTTGGAACGCCGTAAATGGCAAGGTAAATTAGAGAAAGTAGAAAACGATATGATCACGCTGATCGTTGATGGGCAACCACAAGTTTTGGTGTATGGCAATATTCAAAAAGCCAATGTCGTGCCTCAATTTTAGTTTTATATAGGAAGGAAATATGAGTAAAGAAATTTTATTGGCGGCAGAAGCGGTCTCAAATGAAAAATTGTTACCACGCGAAAAGATTTTTGAAGCATTAGAAAGCGCAATCGCACTTTCTACTAAGAAAAAATACGATCAAGAAATTGATGTCCGTGTGGTGATTGATCCAAAAACAGGTGAATTTGATACCTTCCGCCGTTGGTTAGTGGTGGAAGAGGTAACAAATCCAACCAAAGAAATCACACTTGAAGCAGCACAGTTTGATGATCCAAGTGTGCAATTAGGTGATTACATTGAGGATCAAATTGAATCCGTTGCCTTTGATCGCATTACAATGCAAACCGCACGCCAAGTGATCAGCAGCAAAATCCGTGAAGCGGAGCGTAATAAAATCGTTGAGCAATTCCGCTCTAATGAAGGCGAAATTGTTACGGGAACGGTGAAAAAAGTAAACCGTGAAAATATTATTTTAGATTTAGGTCAGCAAGCAGAAGCGGTGATTTTGCGTGAAGATATGTTACCGCGCGAGAATTTCCGCCCAGGTGATCGTGTGCGTGGCGTGTTATATCGCGTTAGCCCAGAAAGCAAAGGCGCACAGCTTTTTGTACCCGTGCAAAACCTGAAATGATCATTGAGCTTTTCCGATTGAAGTGCCAGAAATTGGTGAAGAGCTAATTGAAATTAAAGGTGCAGCCGTGACCCAGGTTCGCGTGCCAAAATTGCTGTGAAAAGCAATGATAAACGTATTGATCCAGTGGGTGCTTGTGTGGGTATGCGTGGCGCGCGTGTGCAAGCTATCACCAATGAATTAGGTGGTGAGCGTGTGGACATCGTATTGTGGGACGACAATCCTGCACAATTTGTGATTAACGCAATGGCGCCAGCCGATGTAACGTCTATCGTGGTTGATGAAGATAACCATTCTATGGACATTGCTGTTGAAGCGGAAAACTTACCACAAGCCATCGGACGCAATGGTCAAAACGTGCGTTTAGCCAAACAGCTTACAGGTTGGGCGTTAAATGTAATGACCACAGAAGAGCTAAATGAAAAACATCAAGCTGAAGATAACAAAGTGTTGAAACTCTTTATGAACGCCTTAGAAATTGACGAAGAATTCGCGCAAATTCTGGTTGAAGAGGGCTTCACTAATTTAGAAGAGTTAGCCTATGTGCCAGTGAGCGAACTTACTGCGATTGATGGTTTAGAAGATGAAGATTTAGTGGAAGAGTTGCAAACCCGCGCGAAAGATGCACTAACAGCCGCTGCATTAGCGGAAGAAGAAGCGTTAAAACAAGCGCATATTGAAGACAAGCTACTCAATCTTGAAGGAATGAACCGTCATCTTGCGTTCAAACTTGCAGAAAACAAATCACCACCTTAGAAGAATTAGCGGAGCAAGGTGTTGATGATTTAGCCGATATTGAAGAATTAAGCACTGAGCAAGCAGCGGATTTAATTATGGCAGCACGCAACATTTGTTGGTTCAGCGAAGAATAAAAAGGGGTGTAAAATTATGGTAGATGAAGTAAAAAAATCGGATGCACCGAAAAAATTAAGCATACAGCGCCGTACGAAAACCACGGCAAGCACCACAACCAGTACAGGTAAAAACAAAACTGTACAAGTGGAAGTGCGTAAAAAACGTACTGTGCCAACGGAAGCCGCTATCCGTGCTGAAGAAGAAGCACGCTTAAAAGCAAAACAAGAAGCGGAAAAGAAAGCGGCGGAAGAGAAAGCAGCCGCAGAAAAAGCGCAGAAAGAAGCTGAAAAAGCGAAAAAAGACGCGGAAAAAAAGCTGAACAGGCAAAACGTCAAGCTGAACAAAAAGCGAAAGAAAAAGCAGAAAAATCAGCAAAAGAAACGGCCAACAAAGCGGTTGATGAAGAAAAAGAGCGCTTGAAAGCGGAAGAAGCCGAGTTACGCCGTAAAGCTGATGAATTAGCTCGTCAAAAAGCGGAAGAGCAAGCACGCAAAGCCGCAGAAGAAGCAAAACGTTATGCAGATCTTGCAAGTGCGGATGAAAAAAATGAAAATTCTGAAGATTATTCAGATTATCATCTCACTTCAAGCTATGCGCGTGAAGCGGAAGATGAAGAAGAACGCCGTAATGAAAATCGTGGTCGTGGCAAAAATAAAGTAGCCAAAGCGAAAAAAGGCGGACGCGAAGGACGATAGCAACAAAAACGAGCGTGAATCCAATCGCCGTAACCAAAAAGATGCTAAAGGCGGAAAAGGCTTTAAAGGTAAACAAGGCAAAAAAGGCAGCAGCTTACAACAGGGCTTTACTAAACCAGCCGCACCGGTAAACCGTGATGTGGTAATTGGTGAAACCATTACCGTAGCGGAATTAGCCAACAAAATGGCAGTGAAAGCCACCGAAATCATCAAAACAATGATGAAAATGGGCGAAATGGTCACCATCAACCAAGTGATCGACCAAGAAACCGCACAGCTTGTTGCTGAAGAAATGGGACACAAAGTGATCCTGCGTAAAGAAAATGAGCTAGAAGAATCTGTATTAGGCGATCGTGATGTGAATGCGGAAAAAGTAAATCGTGCACCAGTGGTTACCATTATGGGACACGTTGACCACGGTAAAACCTCTTTACTTGACTACATTCGTAAAGCGAAAGTAGCTGCAGGCGAAGCGGGTGGGATTACCCAGCACATTGGTGCATATCACGTTGAAACCGATGACGGCAAAATGATCACTTTCTTGGATACCCCAGGACACGCGGCCTTTACCTCAATGCGTGCGCGTGGTGCAAAAGCGACAGATATCGTAGTGCTAGTGGTGGCGGCTGATGATGGCGTGATGCCACAAACCATCGAAGCGATCCAACACGCGAAAGCAGCAGGCGTGCCAATTGTGGTGGCGGTGAACAAAATTGATAAACCTGAAGCCAACCCAGATCGCGTAGAGCAAGAATTACTACAACACGAAGTAATCGCCGAAAAATTCGGTGGGGATACGCAATTCGTTTATGTTTCAGCGAAAAAAGGAACGGGCGTTGATGAATTGCTTGATGCGATTTTATTGCAATCTGAAGTATTAGAACTCAGTGCAGTGAAAGATGGAATGGCAACGGGTGTGGTGATTGAATCTTACCTTGATAAAGGTCGCGGTCCAGTGGCAACAATCCTCGTTCAATCAGGCACATTACGCCGTGGTGACATTGTACTTTGTGGCTTTGAATATGGTCGTGTGCGTGCAATGCGTGATGAAAACGGTAAAGAAATTTCAGAAGCAGGCCCCTCAATTCCTGTGGAAGTGCTAGGCTTATCAGGCGTGCCGTCAGCGGGTGATGAAGCCACGGTGGTGCGTGATGAGAAAAAAGCGCGCGAAGTGGCATTGTATCGTCAAGGTAAATTCCGCGAAGTGAAACTCGCTCGTCAGCAAAAAGCGAAACTTGAAAATATGTTTAGCAATATGGCTGAGGGCGATGTGGCAGAATTGAACGTGATTGTAAAAGCCGATGTTCAAGGCTCGGTTGAAGCGATCGTTCAAGCCCTCCAAGAGCTTTCAACCCCAGAAGTGAAAGTGAATGTGGTTGGCTCAGGTGTGGGCGGAATTACCGAAACTGATGCCACCCTTGCGGCGGCTTCAAACGCGATTATTGTCGGCTTTAACGTTCGTGCCGATGCGTCAGCACGCCGTATCATTGAAAATGAAAGTATTGATTTACGTTATTATTCAATTATTTATGAACTACTTAACGAAATCAAAGCGGCAATGAGCGGAATGTTACAACCTGAATTTAAACAAGAAATTATCGGGCTTGCTGAAGTGCGTGATGTCTTCCGCCACCCTAAATTCGGTGCAATCGCAGGTTGTATGGTAACCGAAGGGGTCGTGAAACGTAACAACCCAATCCGTGTATTACGCGACAACGTGGTAATCTTTGAAGGCGAATTGGAATCTCTCCGCCGCTTCAAAGATGACGTTGCAGAAGTGCGTAGTGGTATGGAATGTGGTATTGGCGTGAAAAACTACAACGATGTCAAAGTCGGCGACCAAATCGAAGTCTTTGAAGTGGTTGAAATTAAACGCTCAATTTAGATATAAAATAAAAGATAGCCAAATTAAGATATTTGGCTATCTTTATATGAAAAACATAGGATATAGAATTATGTTAAAGAAACTGACACTGAATAATTTCACCGTATTTTCGAATGCACAGTTAGATTTTTCTAAAAAACATAAATATTATTATTGGAGAAAATGGGCAAGGAAAATCCATTTATTAAAAGTTGCTTATTCTATTATTGCAGTTCAAGCTAAATTACAAAAAATAAAGATGAACCTACAAAATCCTATTTACAAAAAGCATATGCAGAAAAATAGTGTCTGTATTTAAAGCAGAAACTTTAGGACGGTTAGTCAAAAGAAAACAAGGTAGAGACCGTTGTGAAATTTCAGCGTTTTCTCTAATGAAGAACAAAATTGTTCTTTTAGTTTTGCGACTTCGACTAAAACAGATGTCAAAATTGACAGAATTAATAAGATAGGAGAAGAATTTAGTCCAGTCTATTTCCCAACCAGAGAATTATTAACTTTATATCCTAATTTTTCATCGATATATGAAAATCGTTATCTCGAGTTTGAGGAAACCTATTATGATACTATTCTATTGTTGGGAGATCTTTTATCAAGAGGTAAAAGAGAAGATAAAGCAAAAGAGATTTTAGATCCTTTAGAAGAGGCGATGGGAGGCAAGATAAATTTAGATAAAACGGGACGTTTTATTTAGCCATTCCAGGTAAAGGAAATATGGAAATACCCTTAGTTGCGGAGGGACTCAGAAAATTAGCAATGGTAGCAAGGTTAGTGGCAACGGGGACTTTATTGGATAAAGGATGTTTGTTTTGGGATGAGCCAGAAGCAAATTTAAATCCAAAATAATAAAACTGATCGCCAAAATCATATTACTGTTATCTAAAAATGGAATCCAGATATTTATTGCGACACATTCCTTATTTTTATTAAGAGAATTAGAGATTTTACAGCATGAAGACAGTTTTAAAGAGTCTAATATTGCTTATTTTGGGTTAATGAGTGAGCAGGATTCCGTTATCGTAGAGCAAGGTAAAAATTTACAGATCTCAGCGTATTAACATTGCTTGATGAGGAGTTAATGCAGTCATCTAAGATCCTAACGTTATGATAAGGGCAAATAGATGGAAATATTTAATGAAGGCAATTTAGTTTTTGAATTTCCAACGGATAACGTCATAAAATATGATGGCACAAATTTATATAGAAAAACGCTCACTCAAAATGCTTTCGGAGGGTTCAAGGCAGTTGATTTTTTCTATATTAATAAAAATACATTATATGCGATAGAAGTGAAAGACTTTAGGCAGTGGGGAAAATTCCGGCAGGAGTCTCTTGAGGATTTGGGGATTGAACTTCAGCAATTACCTATGAAAATAATTGAAAAAGTGCGGGATTCTTTAACTGGATTAGTTTTAGGAAAATTTAATAAAACTGATGAAATCTCTATGCAAAGAGATTGTTTTCGTGACGAAATAAAGTTTTTACACGTTGTATTACATATTGAATTACCCGAGAAATATAATGATAGAGAAGTAAAACCCTATCTTTCTTTGTTAAAGTCTAAGTTAGAACAACTTTTAAGAGGGGTAAATAAAGTGAGTGTTGTTAATAAAAATATGTTAGATAACATAGAGTGGACGGTTTCAGATAGGGATTAATTATGCCAAGAGAATTTAAACGTAGCGACCGTGTCGCACAAGAATTACAAAAAGAAATTGCGGTGATTTTGCAACGCGAAGTGAAAGATCCGCGTATTGGAATGGTTACCGTGTCTGATGTGGAAGTATCGCGCGATTTGGCTTACGCAAAAGTGTTCGTAACTTTCTTATTTGATCAAGATGACAGCGTTATTGAAAGCGGAATGAAAGGGCTGGAAAAAGCCTCGCCTTATATTCGTTCTTTACTGGCTAAAGCAATGCGCTTGCGTATCGTGCCAGAGTTACGCTTTGTGTATGACAAATCCTTAGTGGAAGGAATGAGAATGTCCAACTTGGTGAGCGAAGTGATTCGTGATGATGAAAAACGCTACCAAGGCGATGTAGAAAGCCACGAAAACAATAAAGAAAACAGCAAAGAAAACAATGAGTAAGGCAAAAATAAAGGCCGTCATATTCACGGCATTTTTTTGTTAGACAAACCGCAAGGGGCGAGTTCTAACCAAATTATGCAACAAGTAAAACGGCTTTTTCAGGCAAATAAAGCAGGGCATACTGGTGCGCTAGATCCCCTTGCCACAGGAATGTTGCCCATTTGTTTAGGTGAGGCCACCAAGTTTTCGCAATATTTGCTCGATTCTGATAAGCGTTACTTGGTTACCGCAAAACTCGGTGAACGCACGGACACCTCTGACGCAGACGGGCAAGTGGTGGAAACGCGAGAAGTGCGGTCAAAAATAGAAGAGATTTTGACCGCACTTGAACAATTCCGTGGCGACATAATGCAAGTGCCGACAATGTTTTCAGCCTTAAAACATCAGGGAAAACCGCTTTATGAATATGCCCGCGCAGGGATCACTGTGGAGCGCGAAGCCCGTCCAATTACCATTTTTGAGCTGAAATTTATTGATTACCAAGCGCCTTATTTAACCTTGGAAGTGCATTGTTCGAAAGGCACTTATATCCGCACCTTAGTGGACGATCTAGGCGAAGCGCTAGGCTGTGGTGCACACGTTACAATGCTCCGCCGCCTTGCTGTGGCGGATTATCCAAAAGACGCAATGATGACCATTGAGACACTACAAGCCTTGAGCGAACAGCAAGATTTAACCTTGCTCGATCAGCATTTATTGCCAGCGGACAGTGCCGTGAAATCCTTGCCTGCGTTGGCTTTAAGTGCCGAACAAAGCCGAGCTGTTGGGTTTGGACAACGTGTGAAGTTTGATAATCCACAAGGCATTTATGGACAAGTGCGGTTATTTTCTGCCGAAAATCAATTTCTTGGTGTGGCAGAAGTGGATAAAAACAACGTTATCCGACCAAGTCGAATGGTGGCGTTGGATTTGGTATAAAACGAAAGGGGCAAACGCCCCTTTTTTATTATGTCTTGATTGAATTTGGGAAATTATTCCACTTTTACAATCCAACCTTCAGGTGCTTCAATATCACCGAATTGAATGCCTGTAAGCTCGTTATAAAGTTTTTGGGTTATTTCGCCTACTTCCGTTTCAGAATAGAAAACGTGGAAATTATCGCCATACTGAATACCACCGATTGGGGTAATTACGGCAGCTGTTCCGCACGCGCCCGCTTCTTTGAATTGATCCAGCTCATTAATATAAATATCGCCCTCAATGGCTTCTAAACCAAGGCGTTCTTTAGCTAAATAGAGCAAAGAATATTTTGTAATACTTGGCAGAATTGACGGAGAAAGTGGCGTAACAAATTTGTTGTCTTTCGTGATACCAAAGAAGTTTGCCGCACCCACTTCTTCAATTTTTGTGTGTGTGGTTGGATCAAGATAAATACAATCGCTAAAGTTACGTTGTTTGGCGAGCTTTCCTGGATAAAGGCTAGCCGCATAGTTTCCACCCACTTTAGCCGCTCCTGTGCCGTGCGGTGCGGCACGATCGTATTCGGATACGATAAAGTTAGTTGGTTTCATTCCACCTTTGAAGTAGGCACCTACTGGGCTACAGAAAATAGAGAAAATATATTCTGTAGCAGGGCTTAAGCCTAAGTTATCTCCCACGCCAATCACAAACGGGCGTAAATAAAGCGTTGCGCCAGTGCCATAAGGCGCAAGCCAATCTTGATTTGCTTTAACTAATTGTTTACAAGCATCAATGAACATTTCTGTCGGGACTTCAGGCATTAACAAACGTTGGCAGCTTTTTTGCAAGCGCTCAGCATTTTGCTCAGGACGGAATAAGTTGATTGAGCCATCTTTACAACGGTAGGCTTTTAAGCCTTCAAAACATTGTTGCCCATAATGTAATGAGCTAGAAGCCTCGCTAATGTGTAAAACATTATCTTGGGTGAGCTCACCTTTAGACCATTTGCCATCTTTCCAATATGCAATGTAGCGATAATCAGTTTTGATATAACCAAAACCAAGATTTTGCCAGTCGAGATTTTTGATTGTCATTTTATTTCCTTAATAATGATGTTGTTACAACAGAATGGTTTTAATCTACACCATTATCAAAAACTTGCAACAATAAAAGTGCGGTTATTTTTGAATTTATTTTTATTAGGAAAAAATGTGATTTATTCTTTGCTAGCTACAAGGAAATCTATTTCGGTGCAAAGTGAAATTGTGGTAGGATCTGGCACATAAAAAACACCGCTCAAATGAGCGGTGTCTAACCTAAATGGGTTAAAAAATATACAGGAAGTGAAATGAGTAACTAACCAGTTACTCCGTTCGGTTGCCCGAACTATGCAAACACAACATCATACTTAAGTCGAAACTCTTAACCAATAAGGAATTACCAATCATTAAGTATGTATGTATTGTAGTGAGATGCGTGGGCGAGAACAAAGGATATTTTTTATCCCTTGCATAAAAAAACTAATAGATAAATCAGTGAGTTAGTATAACTGATAATTTTTCATTTGAGAAGATTTTATGTATAAACGTTTGCCTCCCTTGAATTCACTGAAAGCTTTTGAATGTGCGGCACGTCATTTAAGTTTCACAAAAGCTGCTGATGAACTCTTTGTTACCCAAGCCGCAGTGAGTCATCAAATTAAATTATTAGAAGATTTTTTAGGCATTGAATTATTTAAGCGTCAGCACCGTGCGTTAGTGTTAACTGAGTTAGGGCAGATTTATTTTAAAGAAGTTACCGAGATTTTGCGCCGTTTGTCCGAAGTTACGCAAAAATTAATGCTGCAGAAAAATGAAAAACATATTGCCATCAGCGTACCACAAACCTTTGGTATTCAATGGCTTGTGCCACGTTTAAGCGGATTTAATGATCTTCACCCTGATATTGAAGTGCGTTTAACGGGTGTAGATCAAGATGAAGGCTTATTAAATCGCGAAATTGATATTGCTATTTACTATGGACGTGGTGCGTGGGAAAATCTGCAAGTAGAAAAGTTAGCCGAAGAGAATTTGCTTTTACTGGCTTCACCAAAACTTTTGGCTAAACAACCTGTACATTCTGCAGAAGATCTTAAAAAACATACGCTGATTCATATTCATACCCGTGATAACTGGCAGAATATGGCGAATTATTTGCACCTCAAAGGGCTAGAGATTCAGCACGGGCCAATTTTTAGCCATACTTTTATGGCATTACAAGCGGCTGTACACGGACAAGGTATTGTGCTTGCTAATCGATTGCTGGCTCAACAGGAAATTGATAAAGGGAATTTACAAGTGGTGCTCCCAACCCAGCTAAAAGATCCAAAATCTTTTTATGTGGTAAATCAATTAGATAAAGCCAATGATGAACAAATTTTGGCATTCCGCCAATGGATAATTAAAGAAATAAGAAATAATAATGAATAAACTTGCCTTATATTGCCGTATTGGTTTTGAAAAAGAGTTAGCCGCGGAAATCACCGATAAAGCCAGTGAGCGCGGCGTGTTTGGTTTTGCCCGTGTTGAGCCGAATTCAGGCTATGTGATTTTTGAATGTTATCAAGCAGGCGAAGCGGATCGTCTTGCACAAGAATTGCCTTTTGATCAACTGATTTTTGCTCGCCAAATGATCGTGGTGTCTGATTTATTGCAAGATCTTTCCCCTGAAGATCGTATTAGCCCCATTTTATCGCAATATCGTCAAAGTGAATTGGCGAAAAAGCTCAAAAATAGCACTGAATTATTTGTGGAAACCGCCGATACCAACGAAGCCAAAGAGCTTTCGGGATTTTGCCGTAAATTTACTGTGCCACTGCGTAACGCATTGAAAAAAGAAGGTTTTCTACAGGGTAAAGATAGCCACAAAAGTGCGGTAACGTTACACGTTTTTTTCTGCAATCCACCGCGTGCTATGTTGGATATTCCTACAACCACAACCATTCCCCTTATTTTATGGGCATTCAACGGCTTAAATTCCCCGCAGACGCGCCAAGCCGTTCAACCCTGAAATTAGAAGAAGCCATCTTAACCTTTATTCCGAAACAAAAGAAAGCCAATATCTGAACGAAAACCAATATGCGGTCGATCTTGGTGCTTGCCCTGGGGGGCTGGACATATCAACTGGTAAAACGTGGTTTATTGTTTATGCCGTGGATCCGGAAAAATGGCTGCCAGTCTGCACGAAACAGGGCGGATCGAACATTGCGCGGAAGACGGTTTTAAATTTCAGCCCCCGAAACGCCGCCGCATTGATTGGCTAGTGTGTGATATGGTGGAACAGCCTAGTCGCATCGCACAACTCATCACAAAATGGTTGATCAATGGCTGGTGTCACGCCAGTATTTTCAACTTAAAATTGCCGATGAAAAAGCGTTATGCGGAAGTCAAAGAATGTTTAGCAATGATCGAACAAGCCTTGGATAAACAAGGACTTAAATTCAAGCTCAAAGCAAAACATTTGTATCACGATAGGGAAGAGATCACCGTTTATCTCTATTTATTGCCTTAATTAAAGTGCGGTGAAATAAAAATTTCACCGCACTTCTTGCCTTTTGACAAAATCCCCCTATAATTTAAACTGTATAAAAAAACAGTGGTGATGTGATGGATATTCTGAATTACTTGATGGATTAAATGATAAACAACGCGAGGCAGTGGCTGCGCCCTTAGGCAATTATTAGTGCTAGCGGGCGCGGGTAGCGGTAAAACGCGAGTGCTGACTTTTCGCATTGCTTGGTTGATTGCTGTTGAGCAAATTTCTGAAGGAAGCATAATGGCGGTAACCTTTACCAATAAAGCCGCAGCAGAAATGCGCCATCGAATTGAAGAAACTCTGGCGAAATATTCATCACAGCGTGTAATGGGAATGTGGATCGGCACATTTCACAGCATTGCTCACCGCTTGCTACGCGCCCATTATGCCGATGCAGGGCTACCACAGGATTTTCAAATTTTAGACAGTGATGATCAACAACGCTTAGTTAAACGCTTGATTAAACTGCACAATATTGATGAAAAAGCCTATCCACCAAAGCAAGCCTGCTGGTATATCAACCACCAAAAAGAAGAAGGTTTGCGTCCACATCAAATCGATGATCAAGGGGATATGCAAGAACGCACTTGGATCAAAATTTATCAAATTTATCAAGATGCTTGCGATCGCGCAGGCTTGTTGGATTTTTCCGAATTATTGCTTCGTGCCTATGAATTATGGCTGAAAAAACCGTTGATTTTGCAACGTTATCAACAACGCTTTTCGCAAATTTTAGTTGACGAGTTTCAGGATACCAACAAAATTCAATATGCGTGGATCAAATTATTAGTAGGTGAAACGGGCAAAATAATGATCGTGGGTGATGACGATCAGTCTATTTATGGCTGGCGTGGCGCACAAGTAGAAAACATTCACCGTTTCTTAGAAGATTTTCACAATGCACAAACCATTCGCCTTGAGCAAAATTATCGCTCTACGGCCAATATTCTCAATAGCGCAAACCATTTGATCGCCAATAACAGCAACCGTCTTGGTAAAGATTTATGGACAGAGGGTGAACAGGGCGATCCTGTGGGAATTTATGCCGCATTCAATGAAATTGACGAAGCGCAGTTTGTGGCAAACCAAATCAAAATCTGGCTTGATGATGGTGGAAAACTAGATGATTGCGCCATTTTATACCGTAGCAATAGCCAATCGCGCGTGATAGAAGAAGCCTTGATTCGTGCGCAAATTCCTTATCGCATTTATGGTGGATTACGCTTCTTTGAACGACAAGAAATTAAAGATGCCTTAGCCTATTTGCGTTTAATCGCCAATCGCTTTGATGATGCCGCCTTTGAACGTGTTATTAACACGCCTGCGCGTGGTATTGGCGATCGCACCTTAGATGTTCTGCGCCAATTAACGCGTGAGCGGCAAATCACCTTATGGCAAGCCATTCAAGTTGCCATTCAGGAAAATATGCTGGCAGGACGTGCTGCCACTGCCTTGTTGCGCTTTACAGAATTAATTAATTCCTTACAGCAAGAAACGGCGGAAATGCCTTTGTTCGCGCAAACGGATTTTGTCATCAAACATTCAGGCTTATATGAAATGTATAAGCAAGAAAAAGGCGAGAAAGGCGAAGTGCGGATCGAAAACTTGGAAGAATTAGTCAGCGCCACCCGAGAATTTATCAAGCCTGAAGACGCCGAAGAAATGACAGACTTAATGGCATTTCTCACTCACGCCTCTTTAGAAGCAGGGGAAGAGCAGGCTTCACCACATCAATCCAGCGTGCAAATGATGACCTTGCATTCTGCCAAAGGGCTAGAATTTGCCCGTGTTTTTATGGTGGGCGTAGAAGAGGGAATATTCCCGAGTTTCCGTTCCTTTGAAGAACCGGGGCGTTTAGAAGAAGAACGCCGTCTGGCTTATGTTGGGATCACTCGAGCCAAACGAAAACTCACCATTAGCTATGCAGAAAGCCGCCGTTTATATGGTAAAGAAGAGCGCCATTTGCCTTCACGGTTTATTGAGGAACTGCCAGAAGATTGCATTCAAGAAGTGCGTTTACGCGGCACCGTTACCCGCGCCTATAACCGCGCAGCCGTGGGATCGCTCAATACGCATAAATCGGGCAATGCTAGTGAATGGCGAATGGGGCAAAAAGTCAAACACGCCAAATTCGGTAATGGCACAATTATTAACGTGGAGGGCGAAGACAACAACACTCGCCTACAAATTGCTTTCCAAGGCGAAGGCATCAAATGGCTCATTGCCGCGTTAGCAAAGTTAGAAAAACTCTCCTAAACCTAAATAAAAAATTAAGCGAAAAGCACCGCTCTTTGTTTTATACTCAGTCTGTTCTATGTGTACTCTTATGTGTAAAAACAAAAGTGCGGTGCTTTTATGTAATTTTGATATCTTAAATATAATCATTAAATGATTGATGGATTGTTATCTTTTGTTAAAAAATAGATGCAATCAAAAAATAGAGTGAAATTTTTCTATATGATGAGAGTTTGCTTGGTTTTTTGATTGGGATTGGTGAACAGAAGGTTGTTCATTAATCTAGCTATCTTTATAAATTATAACTATCAGGAAGGTAACACATTATGCATTTTCGTAAATCTCTTCTCGCTACATTGTTAGCGATTCCTTTTTCTTTATCTATGGTTTCTTTGCCAGCATATTCCACAGAAGCAACCCAACAGTCTATCTTAGCGGCTCAACGCTATGATCAGAGTAAGGACATTTTCCACCCTGTATATGCAAAAAATGGAATGGTAGCAACAGAGCAACATTTAGCAACGCAAGTTGGTTTGGATATTTTACGTCAGGGGGGAAATGCCATTGATGCGGCGGTTGCAGTGGGATTTGCTTTAGCTGTAGTACTACCAAATGCCGGTAATATAGGTGGCGGCGGTTTTATGGTGTTGCATGATGCCAAAAGCGGTGAAAATATAACCATCGATTTCAGAGAAATGGCACCACAAAAAGCACACCGAGATATGTATTTAGATGAAAAAGGTGATCTGGTTGATGGGAAATCGTTGTTTACTCATTCCGCTGTGGGTGTACCAGGAACGGTTGCGGGTTTACTGCTAGCATTAGAAAAATGGGGATCCTTATCTCGTGAGCAAGTGATTGCGCCAGCAATTAAATTAGCCGAGCAAGGTTTTGCGATTAGTCCAACTTTAGCAGCAACTTTAGAAATTGAAAAAGAGAATTTAGCCAAGTGGCAAAGCACGAAAGCAATCTTTTTTAATCAAGATCAGCCACTTACCTTTGGTGATAATTTAGTTCAGCAAGATTTAGCCAATTCGTTACGTCTTATTGCCAAAGAAGGAAAATCTGCTTTTTATGAAGGTGAAATTGCACAAAAAATCGTGCAAGAAATGGAAAAGCACGGCGGTTTAATTAGCCTTGATGATCTGAAAAATTATAAAGCAGTAATTCGTAAGCCAATCGTGGGAGAATATCGTGGTTATAAAGTGGTAACAATGCCACCGCCAAGTTCTGGTGGGGTACATTTGGTTCAGTTGCTGAATATTTTATCGCATTATCCAATGAAAGAATTTGGTTTTAATAGTGCCAAATCCATTCATCACTATGCCGAAGCGATGAAATTGGCTTATGCGGATCGTGCGACTTATCTCGGAGATCCCGATTTTGTTAAAGTGCCTGTCGCGGGAATTACGTCAAAGGCTTATGCCGATGAGTTAGTGAAAAAAATTAATCCAGAAAAATCAACGCCAGCAACAGAGATTAAAGAAGGCAATCCAATCCCTTATGAAAGTGATCAAACAACCCACTATTCAATTATGGATAAAGATGGAAATGCGGTAGCTGTAACTTATACGCTCAATCTCAATTTTGGCTCAGGTATTGTGGCGGAAGGAACAGGTATTTTATTAAATAATGAAATGGACGATTTTTCTGCAAAACCTGGCGTACCTAACGCATTTGGTTTGATTGGTGGCGATGCAAACGCGATCCAAGCAGGAAAACGTCCATTATCTTCAATGACGCCAACTATTCTATTAAAAGAGGGTAAGCCTTGGTTAGTTACAGGCACACCGGGTGGGGCGAGAATTATTACAACTGTATTACAAAGTATTACAAATGTGATTGATTATGGAATGAATCCTGCTGAAGCGATTACTGTTCCGCGTGTTCATCACCAATGGCAACCTGATCAGCTACGCATTGAAGAAGGCATTAGCCCAGACACCATCGAGCTGCTTAAACAAAAAGGTTACGATGTCGTGACAAAAGCGACAATGGGACGTGAACAAGTTGTTCAAGTAACCGAAGGCGGATTTTATGGCGCTTCAGATCCGCGTAATCCAGATGGCGCAGCGATGGGATATTAATCCTTTTGTAATTTAACCGATAAAGCTGATTTCAGTATGAAGTCAGCTTTTTTATGCACTATTAGTGACATTATTCAGCCCAATTAAAACAAAAGTGCGGTGCTTTTTTGTCTATTTTTTGTAAATCAACTGTTGCGATTAGGAAAGAGAGAGAAAATTCCTGATGATTTCGCAATTTCTTATTTACAACCTTGGAAAATTCCTTTATTAATAAAAGCCATTTTATAAAAACAATCTAGGAGGAAAAGATGCACACGTCATTCAAAAAAACACTTTTATCTGCCGTTTTAGGGTTATCCCTTTCTGTGGGGTCGGCAATGGCGGCTGAGGTACCCGCTGGGACACAGTTGGCTGACAAGCAAGAATTAACTTGGAATATTAGTTCTAACCCTGCCACCCTTGATCCACAAAAAATGGAAGGCGATGTAGAAAGTTATTATGCGCGTCAGTTGTTTGAAACCTTAGTGACTTCTGATCCGAAAGGGCATATTATTCCCGGGGCGGCGACCTCTTGGGAACATAGCCCAGATTCCAAAACCTGGACATTCCACCTTCGCCCTGATGCTAAATGGTCAAATGGTGATCCTGTTGTGGCAGGTGATTTCGTTTATGCGTGGCAGCGTTTAGCCGATCCGAAAACGGCAGCACCTTATGCAAGCTTCTTAGAATTTGTGAAATTGAAAAATGCGGATCAAGTTACCGCAGGCAAACTTCCTGTTACTGATCTCGGTGTTGAAGCCAAAGACGATCATACGTTAGTGTTACATTTAACCGAATCTGTGCCTTATGTTGATAAATTGGTTGAGCATTATGTGTTAGCGCCAGTAAATAAAAAAGTGGTAGAGCAATTTGGTGATAACTGGACGAAACCAGGTAATCTCGTAGGTAACGGGGCATTTGTGCTGAAATCTGCAGTTGTAAACGAAAAAGCCGTGTTAGAGCGCAATCCGAATTATTGGGACAACGCGCGCACCGTGTTGGATAAAGTAGTGTTATTGCCTATCGAATCTTCATCAACAGATGTGGCGCGTTATCGTGCAGGCGATGAAGATATTACAGGGAAAGAAATTCCAATTGAATTATATGGCAAAGTGAAAAAAGAATTAGGCGATGAGCTTTATCACGCGCCGCAACTTTGTACTTATCTTTACGAAATCAATACGGCAAAAGCACCGTTTGATAATCCAAAAGTGCGTAGAGCCTTATCTTTGGCCTTAGAACGTGAAATTTTAACAAATAAAGTGTTACAACAAGGGCAAAAACCCGCTTATATTTTCACCCCGCCATTTATCAATGGGGCTGAGAAAATGACTAACCCTGAGTGGGCAAATTGGACGCAAGATCAGCGTAATCAAGAAGCGCTTAAATTGTTGAAAGAAGCGGGCTTTGATAAATCTCACCCGTTAAATTTCAAATTGTTATATAACACCTCTGATAACCACAAAAAATTGGCGAGTGCCGCGCAGTCCATTTGGAAGAAAAATTTACAAGGCGTGGTGAATATCACCTTGGAGAATCAAGAGTGGAAAACCTACTTAGATACGCGTCATCAAGGCAACTTTGATGTGGCGCGTGCAGGTTGGTGTGCGGATTATAATGAAGCCAGCACATTCTTGAACTATTATTTATCCAATAGTGCGAACAACACTGCATTCTATAAAAATCCAGCTTATGATGCCTTGATTGATTCTTCATTCAAAGCGCAAAGCGATGATGAGCGTGCAGAAGTGTATGCCAAAGCAGAAGGATTGTTAGATGCGGATACCGCAATGGTGCCAGTTTATCACTATGTTCAACCGCGTTTAATTAAACCTTGGGTGAAAGGCTTTGCTTATGCGCACCCAGCACAAAACTATTATTTAAAAGACGTTTATATCATTAAACATTAATCTTTTTTACCCGCACTTTTGGCATTTTAAGAAAAGTGCGGGTGTTTTTTCTAAATTTTTTGTGGGAATAATTTTATGCTTAAATTAATTTTTCGCCGTATTTTAGAGGCGATCCCAACCTTATTTATTTTAATCACCGTTTCTTTTTTTATGATGCGACTTGCCCCGGGGAGTCCATTTTCCAGTGAAAAAAATTACCCACCAGAAGTCATCGCCAATATTGAAGCAAAATACCATTTGAATGAACCATTAATGGTGCAATATGGCATTTACTTGAAAGATTTGGCGCACGGTGATTTCGGGCCTTCGTTCAAATATAAAGATTACAGCGTAAACCAGCTTGTCGCGCAATCTTTCCCTGTATCGTTAAAATTAGGGTTTTCAGCCTTTTTGATTGCCTTAGTATGTGGGATTTCCGCAGGCGTTATCGCCGCGTTGAAACAAAATAAGTGGCTAGATTATTTGATAATGACCTTTGCGATGACGGGAATTGTTGTCCCCAGTTTTGTGGTCGCCCCGTTGTTGGTGCTGATTTTTTCTATTACCTTAAAATGGCTGCCATCAGGCGGTTGGGAAGGCGGGCAGCTGACCAATATGATTTTACCAATGATTGCCCTTTCCCTTTCTTATATTGCTAGTATTGCGCGGATTATGCGTAGCTCAATGATCGAAGTCTTGCATTCTAATTTTATTCGCACGGCGAAAGCAAAAGGGCTGCCAATGTCGCGAATTATTTTGAAACACGCGTTACGCCCAGCACTGTTGCCTGTCATTTCTTATATGGGGCCTGCTTTTGTGGGAATTATTACCGGCTCTATGGTGATTGAAAGTATTTTCGTGTTACCAGGAATTGGGCAGCTTTTCGTGAATGGTGCGCTAAATCGTGATTATTCCTTAGTGCTAAGTTTAACTATTTTGGTTGGCACATTAACCATTGTGTTCAATGCCATTGTAGATATTCTTTATGCCGTGATTGACCCGAAAATTCGTTATTAATGGAGTGCAGACAATGATAAAAAACAAAAGAAAATCAAGCACTAATGGAAAAATTGGGGGAGCAATTAGACAAAGTCGAAGGGCGCAGTTTATGGCAAGATGCCAGACGCCGTTTTTTCCGCAATAAAGCGGCGGTGGTGAGCCTTTTCGTGTTATTTCTCATTTTGCTTTTTGTAACCTTTGCACCAATGTTGATGCCCTTTAGCTATGATGATACCGATTGGGCAATGATGTCTTCACCGCCAGATTTTGAATCAATGCACTATTTAGGCACAGACGGCTTAGGGCGAGATCTTCTGGTTCGGCTTGCCATTGGTGGACGTATTTCCTTATTAGTTGGGATCGCAGGGGCGTTTATCGCCGTTTTAGTTGGCACGCTTTATGGCGCAACCGCAGGCTATGTGGGCGGCAAAACCGATGCGATTTTAATGCGTATTTTAGAGATCTTATATTCTTTCCCGTTTATGTTCTTTGTGATCCTATTGGTTACATTTTTTGGGCAAAATATTTTGCTTATTTTCGTGGCAATTGGCATGGTGTCTTGGCTGGATATGGCGCGTATCGTGCGTGGGCAAACCCTAAGCCTTAAACGGAAAGAATTTATCGAAGCAGCCATTGTATGTGGTGTTTCACCAAGTCAAATTGTTTGGAGACATATTGTGCCGAACGTATTAGGTGTTGTGGTGGTTTATGCCTCCTTGCTCGTGCCGGGAATGATCTTGTTTGAATCTTTTTTAAGTTTCTTAGGATTAGGTACACAAGAACCGCTTAGTAGTTGGGGCGCATTACTAAATGATGGGGCAAACTCAATGGAAGCCGCGCCTTGGTTACTTATTTTCCCCGCATTGTTCCTTGTGGTAACCCTATTTTGTTTTAATTTTATTGGTGATGGCTTGCGTGATGCGCTTGATCCGAAAGATCGATAAGGTGAGAAAATGAAAAACGAAAAACACCCTCTCCTTGATGTTCAAGATTTAAGAGTAACCTTTAAAACGCCAGACGGCGAGGTTACTGCAGTAAACAACTTAACCTTTAGCCTTAATGCTGGTGAAACCTTAGGCATTGTTGGTGAATCAGGTTCAGGAAAATCGCAAACCGCGTTTGCTTTGATGGGACTATTAGCTGATAACGGACGCACTTCAGGCTCAGCCCGTTTTAATGGTGAAGAGATTTTAGGCTTATCGCCATCACAATTAAACCGCCTAAGAGCGGAGCAAATTGCGATGATTTTCCAAGATCCAATGACTTCGCTCAATCCTTATATGAAAATTGGCGAACAGTTAATGGAAGTATTAATGTTGCATAAAGGTTTTGATCGCAAACAAGCCTTTGAAGAATCCGTAAAAATGCTTGATGCGGTGAAAATGCCAGAAGCACGCAAGCGAATGGCAATGTATCCGCACGAATTTTCTGGCGGAATGCGTCAGCGTGTGATGATTGCAATGGCATTATTATGTCGTCCAAAATTATTAATTGCTGATGAACCAACCACCGCCTTAGATGTAACTGTACAAGCACAGATAATGACGCTGTTAAATGAGTTAAAACACGAGTTTAATACAGCAATTATTATGATTACGCACGATCTTGGCGTGGTGGCTGGGAGCTGCGATCAGGTGCTGGTGATGTATGCGGGAAGAACGATGGAATATGGCTCAGCGAAAGATATTTTCTATCAGCCAACTCACCCTTATTCCATTGGTTTGATCAACGCCGTGCCACGTTTGGATTCTGAAGAAGATAAACTCTTAACCATTCCCGGCAATCCACCTAATTTATTGCATTTGCCAACGGGCTGTCCATTTAGCCCACGTTGCCAATTTGCAACGGAACAATGCCAAAACAGTCCGCCATTGGAACAATTTGCGCCAAACCGCTTGCGTGCTTGTTTTATTGAGCCAAGCCAGCTGGTAAGGGGGAATTAAGATGAAAAAATTATTATTAGAAGTTGAAGATCTGAGCGTACATTTCAAAGTACAAAGCAACGAAGGCTTTTTATTTAAGAAAAAACAAACCTTGCACGCAGTAAACCACGTTTCCTTTAAATTGTATGAAGGGGAAACCTTGGGCGTGGTAGGGGAGTCTGGTTGCGGAAAATCTACCCTTGCTCGTTCGATTATTGGCTTAGTGAAAGCCGCAGGCGGCAATATTTTATGGCTAGGTAAAGATCTCAGCCAGCAATCTGAAAAGCAGTGGCACGATACGCGTAAAGATATTCAGATGATTTTCCAAGATCCCTTGGCATCACTCAATCCGCGAATGACCATTGGAAATATTATTGCTGAACCACTGAAAATTTATTTTCCCCATTTATCGGCGCAAGAAGTCAAAGATCGCGTGCAAGCAATGATGCTAAAAGTGGGCTTATTGCCAAATTTGATCAACCGCTATCCGCACGAATTTTCAGGTGGACAATGCCAGCGGATTGGCATTGCACGCGCCTTGATTATTGAGCCAAAATTAATTATTTGCGATGAACCCGTTTCAGCGTTGGACGTATCCATTCAAGCGCAAGTAGTGAATTTGTTAAAATCCTTACAAAAGAAATGGGCTTATCGCTGATTTTTATCGCACATGATCTTGCTGTGGTTAAACACATTTCCGATCGCGTATTGGTGATGTATTTGGGCAATGCAGTAGAGCTTGGTACTTATGATAAGGTGTATCACGAAACCAAACACCCTTACACCAAAGCCTTAATGTCAGCCGTGCCAATTCCCGATCCTGATTTAGAGCGAAGCAAAAAAATTCAGCTATTAGAAGGAGATCTCCCTTCGCCAATCAATCCGCCTTCAGGCTGCGTGTTCCGTACTCGTTGTCCCATTGCAGACACTGAATGTACACTCAGCAAACCACGCTTGGAAGGAAATGAACAGCATTTAGTGGCTTGTTTTAAGGTTTGAGCAAAAGTATAAAAATAAAGTGCGGTGTGTATTTTTATTTTAAGAAAATATTACAAAAAAAGCACCGCACTTATTATTAGATTAATTCAAGTATTTAAACACTTTCACCACTTTTACTACGCCCGAAACATTTCTTGCAACTTCAGTGGCAGCATCGGCTTGTTGTTGGGTGAGGTTGCCCATTAGGAATACTTCGCCATTTTCGGTGATCACTTTTACATCTGTGGATTTCACGCCTGAATTGACGAAGAGTTTGGATTTGATTTGGGTGGTGATCCAGCTGTCTTTGCTGATTTGTCCAAGGGAGATTGGTGAGCCTACACGCAGTTCGTTATAAACTTCGGAAACGTTATCGATGCCTTTAGCAAGCCCTGTAGCAATTTCTTTTAAACTTTCATTTGGTACTTGCCCAATAAGTAAAATTCTTCCGCTATATGAAACCACATTGATGCGAGCTTCGCTATCCAGTTGTTGATCTTTATTAATGGCGTGTAAAACTTTTTTTTCTTCAAGGGTTTCGTCATCAACCTGTGTTCCTACTGTTCTTGGATCGGTGGCAACTTTGGTTGCAACAGCTGTTGCCCCAACAATGCCTGCCACTGTGGCGCTAACACAGCCTTGTAGAACAAATGTAGTGCCGAGAATAAGGGCTTATTTTTTTTAAATTCCTTGTTTTCATTAGTTGTACTCCTTTTGATTATCTATAAAGGGTTGAGATCTATGAATGAGAAAAAAGAGAATGATCAATTAACTCACAAATCGTATTAATAATAAATAGGTGATGCTCCAAAATACGGCTTTCTTTTACCGTGGGGGCGGTGATTTCCAAATCCTGTTCGGTGAGAAAGCCTTGAATATGATCGTTATTTGCTCCCGTTAATGCTATGACACTAATTTCTTTATTTAGTGCAGAATTAATTGTATTTAGCACCATTTCTTCATTACCAAAAGGGGAGAACACTATCAACAGATCCCCTTGTTGTGCCACCGCATTGAATTGGCGTTGGTAGAATTGTTGCTTGGGGCGATCGGCAATAATCGCTGATCCAATGGCGTTATCCAAACTTAATAACACGGAAGGAAAGCTCGGTCTTTCTAGCTCATAGCGATTGAGCAAATTCGCCACCAGAAATTGCGCATTGGCATAAGAGCGCCCTTGCCCACAGACGATAATTTTATTGCCACGCAATAGGCAAGCGACAATGTTTTGCACCGCTTGAAAAATGGCATTAGGCAATAAGCTCGAAGCAGAAATCTGGGTTTGTATGCTTTCGCTGTAAAGATCTTTTATTTTATCTAACATTGTGATTTATCAGGCTTATTCATCAAGAAAATTAGGAATCCACTGTAAGTCTTGTATTGTATTACCAAATGCCACTAAGTCAAAACGGCAATCAGTATCTTCTAGGCTGCAATCTTGTTTTGCCAGCCACATATTGGCGGCATCTAGCCATTTTTGCTGTTTTTGCCAATCTACACTTTCCACGGCAGAGCCAAAAAAATCATTTTTTCTTTGCCGCACTTCAACAAAAACAATGGTTTCGCCATCTTGCATAATTAAATCCAGTTCACCACATTTAAAATGCTGGTTGGCGGCAATAAATTTTAGCCCTTTAGATTGCAAAAAAAGGCGAGCTTGTTGCTCAAAGCTCGCCCCTTGCTGACGTTTGGATTTAAACATATTAATTGCTTAATACAACCACTGACGCATTTTGGTATTGATACCACGTCATATCACGTTCGATATTACAATTCGGGCCAGCGCTTAATTTACCGGTTAAGCCGTTAATATTGAAGCCTGGAACTTGGCGTAACTCATTGAATTGATTGATCAATAACCACGCATCTGCGCCCATTGCATACAAACGCATTAAGGAATAATCCCCATTGGTAAAGCCTGCCACTTTTTTGTATTGTGCAGAATCCACATCTTTAAAGAATGGAATATCACTAAATTCTAACCCATTCATTAATAAGCGATATTCAGGCGTATTATTTGATGAATTGCTGCGTGAACTTGCAAATAATTTCAAGTTAATGTTGCTGTTATCAATCGCCATTTTAATATCACTAAGCTGATTGTTTGTTGCCACAATATATAAAGCTTGAATATTTTGGTTTAAGCCTGATTGTAGTGTGTAAGTGATGTCATCAGCATTATTGTAGAATTTGATATTGGCATCTGTACCTGAAAGCTGTTGCCAGCGAGTGTTAAATGCAGAAGCGGTGCGGCGACCGAGATCGCTTTGCGGCACAATAATAAATGGATTTTGAATACCCTGATCCCAAATACGATTTGCCGCAGATTCTGCTTCATCTTCAGGGGCTAAGCCGTAATAGCAAAGCTGACCAATGGCACGAGAATTTGCTGTTGAGTTTAAGGTAAGCACATTTAGCCCTTGTAATAAATCAGGGCGGTTAGTCAATTTATCCACATTTTGCTTTAATAATGGACCAACAACGGTACTAATGCCTTCAAGTTTCGCTTGCTCAATGATGCTTTCCACTGGCGTAGCAAGGGTATCAAACACTTTCACTTGAATGTCTGAACCGCCTCTTGCATCATCAAAACCACGCTTAATGGTGCTACCAATGATCTGCGCATCACCACTTAATGGCAGAAGTAGGGCAACTTGGTTTAACTGCGTTTGTTGGAAGTTAAATAGCCCTTGTAATTCCGTTGGGAAAAGATAACTGGCGCTATGTCTTGGATAAGCCGCTTTCCAGCTTTGTAAGGCTTGGCTTAATTGAGCTGGGTGATTTAAGTTATCGTTGTAGGCTTTAGTTAATGCTAACCAGCCACCTAAAGCAGCACTGCCTTCCGCCGATGTATTGTTAATTAAACCACGGTTTGCATTGCGTAATAAGGCCCAAGTGCGGTCATTATTTTCTTGTTTTCTTTGTGTGTCGGTTAATAGGGAATCAATTTGAATACGCGCTTTTACGGCATTCATAATTTGATTACGATTTTTTGCCACACGCGCAACCACTTCATAGTAACGTGCTTTTTGCGAAGGGCTTAATAAAGCAAGATCAATCGCTTTTAAACGTGTGTCGGCGGCTTTATTATTGCCTTTCACAGCAGCGATATGGGCCTCAATGATAGCTTTATCAAGCAGCTGTTCTTCATTAAGATCGTTTAATTCTGCTAACATTGCTTGCGCTTGCGGGATTTTATTCTCACGCACCAACACACGCGCAGCAAGCAATTTGTAAGTTTGTTGATCTTCAAGATTTTGTGTACGTTGAATTTGATTGATGTAATATTCCGAACTGGCATTTGCATCGTTTTTCAGCACATTTGTAAAGCTGTTACCGAACAAATTGGTACAGCCCGCCAAAACCAATGCAAATAAAAAAGGCATTAATCGATTTTTTAAATTAATGCGTTGTAATAGAATAGTCATAATTACTCCGTTGTTGAAAACAATCTCGGGGATCTTACTTATCTCAATAATTAAAATCAAATAAAAGAAGTAAAAATGGACAATTTAACTGGAATTTTATATATCGTAGCAACGCCCATTGGCAATTTGCAAGACATCAGCCAACGCGCATTACAAGTGTTGGAACAAGTGGATTTAGTTGCCGCAGAAGATACGCGCCATAGTGGCTTATTGCTGAGTCATTACGGCATTAAAAAGCCTTTTTTTGCCTTGCACGATCATAATGAACACAAAAAGCCGATATTCTGTGCGAAAAACTATTGCAAGGCACAACGATCGCCTTAGTTTCTGATGCAGGTACGCCACTGATTAGCGATCCAGGCTTTCATCTGGTGAGAAAATGTCGCCAAGCTGGCATTAAAATCGTACCAATTCCGGGCGCTTGTGCCGCAATAGCAGGGCTTTGCGCCTCAGGCATTGCTTCCGATCGTTTTTGTTTTGAAGGCTTTCTGCCCGCTAAATCGAAAGCCCGTTGCGATAAATTGGAAAATCTCGCAAAAGAAGACCGCACTTTGATTTTCTATGAATCCACCCACCGCATTTTAGATTGCCTTGCGGATATGGAAAAGGTATTCGGCGCTGATCGTTATGTGGTGCTAGCACGCGAGCTGAGCAAAACTTGGGAAACTATTCACGGCGATGAAGTCGGCGCATTACGCCAGTGGGTGAGCGAAGATCCAAACCGCAGCAAAGGCGAAATGGTGCTGATTGTAGAAGGCAATGTAAACAGTGAAGAAGAAAGCTTTTCCCCCGAGGCCATCAAAGCCTTAGCACTTATCGCCAAAGAACTTCCGCTCAAAAAAGCCGCCGCGATTGTCGCAGAGCTTTATGGCTATAAGAAAAATGCGTTGTATCAGTTTGGGTTGGAGAATTTGTAAATTTTATCGTAAAAAGAAAACGCTTTATCTTTTGATAAAGCGTTTTTAAGTTAAGCGAGAATTTCAATACCGCGGCGTTGTACTAAATTCAACAATTTAAGTGCCGCACCACTGGGTTTTTTCACCCCTCTTTCCCATTCTGAAATCATATTTTTGCTCACATTGAGATAATGGGCAAAAACAGTTTGAGAAACCTGTTCTTTTTCACGAATGGCTTTGATTTCTTCAGGGGTGAAAGGTGAAACAGGCGTTAAACAGAGTTCATCAAATTTTTTCATTGTTTTTTATCCATTAATCCGCCTCGTATAGATCCGAAGCATTTTCGTGGATCATTGCAAGTAGTTCACTCATTTTTTTCTCTCCCATAATATTTCAATGAAGGCGCCATTTTTTATTTGCGCCTCAATTTGTTCTGGCATTAACTCAGCGTATTCTTTTTGCAATGCTTTCAAGGCAACTAATTCTTGTGCTGAAATGTTGTCTTGTGTATTTTTGCTAATCCCTGCAACAAAATAGTGATTTTCATTAATTCGGTAGAAAATAAACGATCGAAAACCACCACTTCTCCCTTGTCCCGCTCTTGCTATGCGTTGTTTGATAATATTACTGCCAAGATCGGCATCAATTAATCCTTGTTCCACCCGCAAGATGGCTTCAACTAACAACGCATCGCTGATGGCGTGCTTTAGAGCAAATTTGTGAAATGCTTTTGTCTTGAATATTCGCATTAAAAACTTCCTGTCATCTTTAGCGTTATAGTAACAAAGGGATAGCATCGGGGCAACAGCGAAAAGTAAATTTATTTTCCCCTAACCCTATAATCAACGGGGAATTTCGGTATAATGCCCAAGTTAATGATGACAGGATAAAGGTTATGAGCCAATTTTTTTATATACATCCAGAAAATCCGCAGCCGCGTTTGATTAATCAAGCGGTGGATATTTTGAAACAAGGTGGGGTGATTGTTTACCCAACGGATTCAGGTTATGCCTTGGGTTGTATGCTCGGCGATAAGCACGCAATGGATCGCATTGTGCAAATTCGCCAACTGCCAGAAAATCATAATTTCACCCTTGTGTGTAGCGATTTATCAGAACTTTCAACCTATGCCACGGTGAACAATATGGCGTATCGACTGATTAAAAATAACACACCGGGGCGTTACACCTTTATTTGCCACCAAAGAAGTGCCACGCCGTTTGATGACATCAAAACGCAAAACGATTGGCTTGCGCGTGCCAGATAATCAAATTGCACTCGCTTTACTAAATGCCTTAGGCGAGCCGATTTTATCTTGTTCTTTGATGTTGCCGGGGGAAGAATTTATTACGCAATCTGATCCAGAAGAAATTCGCGATCGTTTAGAACATCAAGTGGATTTAATTATTAACGGTGGCTATTTAGGGCAAGAGCCAACAACCGTGGTGGATTTAACCGACAACACGCCTGTAATTTTGCGTGAGGGCAGCGGTTCAACCACACCATTTATTTAATCTTTTCAAACTGTTAGACGCTTGGGAAAGCGACAAGAGGAAATATGAAAACAACATCTTATTCACAACGCAATGCCGCCAAGGGAATGCGTTTTGCTGAAAAAAATAACACGGAAAGAAAACGTACAGACAAGCCTTTCGCATCAAATGCAGAAAGCAAAGAAAAAAGTGCGGTAAAAAAGACCGCACTTTCTACCACTCATAAAGTGGAAGGGGAAAAATTACAAAAAGTGTTAGCGCGCGCAGGGCAAGGATCTCGCCGTGAAATTGAAGCGATGATCGCCGCCAACCGCGTGAGCGTAAACGGCAAAATGGCAACACTGGGCGATCGCGTTGTGGTGAATGCGAATTTAAAGATCCGCATTGACGGGCACGTTGTAAATTTACAACAAGCACAAAAAGAAGTGTGTCGCGTGTTGATGTATTATAAACCTGAAGGCGAACTCTGTACCCGCCACGATCCCGAAGGGCGCGCCACCGTGTTTGATCGTTTGCCGCGCTTAACTGGATCACGTTGGATTGCGGTAGGCCGCTTGGATATTAACACCTCTGGCTTATTGCTGTTTACCACAGACGGCGAATTAGCAAACCGCTTAATGCACCCAAGCCGTGAAGTGGAGCGTGAATATTCCGTGCGCGTTTTTGGTCAGGTGGACGAAGCAATGATCGCCCGTTTACGCAAAGGCGTACAGTTAGAAGATGGGCCAGCCAATTTCAAAGCCATCAAGCCAATGGGCGGACAAGGAATGAACCAATGGTTTGACGTTACCCTAATGGAGGGGCGTAACCGTGAAGTTCGCCGCTTATGGGAATCGCAAGGCATTCAAGTGAGCCGTTTGATCCGCATTCGTTACGGCAATATCAAATTAATGAAAACCTTACCACGCGGTGGATGGGAAGAAATGGATCTTACCAATGTGAATTATCTGCGTGAATTGGTGGGGCTTGAACCAGAAACCCAAAGCAAATTAGACGTCACCAAACAACGCAGACGCGCCAAAACTGGGCAAATCCGTCGTGCGGTAAAACGTTATGCGGATATGAATAAACGTTACAAAAAAACTTAAAAACTCTATAAAAAGCCTAAAAAATTTCATAAAAAAGCACCGCACTTTGATCAAGGAGTGATGATGAAAATTCAGCAATTACGTTATATCGTTGAAATCGTAAATCAAAATTTGAATGTAACCGAAGCGGCAAATACCTTGTTTACCTCGCAGCCTGGGATCAGTAAACAAGTGCGGTTGTTGGAAGATGAATTAGGCTTAGAGATTTTTGAGCGTAACGGTAAACATATCAAAGCCCTTACCCCAGCGGGCAAAAAATTGTTGCGATTGCACGCGAATTATTGGTGAAAACGCAAAGTATTAAAGCCGTGGCAGATGAATATACGCAGCCTAATCACGGCGTGTTACGCATTGCCACCACTAACACGCAGGCGCGTTATATGCTGCCTTCTGTGGTAGAGCGTTTTTCCAAAAAATATCCCGATGTGAGCTTGCATATTCATCAGGGTTCGCCAACGCAAATTTATGACGCATTACTTTCTGGCGAAGTGGATTTGGCGATCACTACGGAAGCGCAATATTTATTTGATGACTTGGTGCTATTGCCTTGTTACTTATGGAATCGTTCCGTGATCGTTAAAAATGATCATCCCTTAGCGCAATGTCAAGATCTGACGATTGAAGAACTGAGTAAATATCCCCTTGTTACCTATACCTTTGGTTTTACAGGCGTTTCGGATTTGGATTATGCCTTCAACAGCGCAGGGCTATTGCCGAATATTGTGTTTACCGCCACAGATGCAGATGTCATCAAAACCTATGTGCGCTTAGGCTTAGGCGTGGGCATTATGGCTTCAATGGCCCATACGCCAGAAGATAAAGATCTAGTGGCGATCGATGCTAGCCATATTTTCCGTTCCAGTATGACGCAAATTGCTTTCAAACATAGCATTTTCTTACGCAATTATATGTACGATTTTATCAATATGTTTTCACCGCACTTAACCCGCCCAATGGTGGAGCAAGCAGAGCGTTTGCACGATAACAACGCGGTGAAAAAATTATTTGATGATATTGTGTTGGAAGTGCGGTAGTTTTTTGTAACAATTAGTTAACTTATAGGGTAAAATCGCTTATATTTTAATAGACTTATTTAGCCCCTGATGAATTTTTGCAGATAGGGCATATCCCTAAAATAGATAAGGAGCATTTTATGAAAATTGTTTTTCTTGATAGCACAGCCATTCCAAAACATATTCCTATTCCACGCCCTAACTTTGAGCATCAATGGGTGGAATATGAGCATACTTCGCCTGAACAAACCATTGAGCGCGCGAAAGATGCGGATATTGTGATTACGAGCAAAGTCGTGTTTGATCGTGAAACAATGAAACAGCTCCCGAACTTAAAATTGATCGCAATTACCGCCACAGGAACAAATAATGTGGATTTAGAGGCGGCGAAAGAGTTAGGCATCGCAGTGAAAAATGTGACGGGCTATTCTTCTGTTACCGTGCCTGAACACGTTTTTAGGGTTAATTTTTGCTTTAAAACACAGTTTAATGAACTGGTATAAAGATCAGCTCAGCGCCAAATGGGCGGATAGCAAACAGTTCTGTTATTTTGATTACCCGATCACCGATGTGAAAGGTTCAACCTTAGGTGTTGTGGGTAAAGGCAATCTTGGTAAAGAAATTGGCCGTTTAGCTGAAGCGCTAGGAATGAAGGTGATTTATGCAGAACGCAAAGGGGCGACAACAGTGCGTGAGGGCTATTTACCTTTTGAGCAAGTGTTGCAAGAAGCGGACATTGTTACCCTACATTGCCCTTTAACACCTGAAACCACCAATTTGATCAACGCCGAAACATTAAAATTAATGAAGCCAACGGCATATTTAATCAACACAGGGCGCGGGCCTTTAGTAGATGAAAAAGCCTTAGCAGAAGCGTTAGAAAATGGCACAATCGCAGCCGCGGCTTTAGATGTGTTAGTGAAAGAGCCGCCTGAGAAAGATAACCCACTTATCCAAGCGGCAACGCGTTTACCAAATTTAATCATCACCCCACACATTGCTTGGGCATCTGATGGTGCGGTGGAAATTTTGGTGAAAAAAGTAACACAAAATATGGAAGAATTTGTCGCAACGGGCAAATAAATTTATTATCGAACGAAATTTCCCCTGTTATGCAGGGGAAATTTGTTATTTCAACCCTTAAATAATAATGATGAATTTACCGATTTCTTTATTTATTGCCCTGCGTTATTGGCGAGCGAAAAGTGCGGATCGTTTTGGGCGATTAGTTACCAACCTTGCAATGATGGGGATTGTGCTGGGTATTATGGCGTTAATCATCGTGCTTTCGGTAATGAATGGTTTGGAAAATCAACAGAAGAAGCAAGTGCTTTCCACCATTCCCCACGCCATAATTATGCCAAAGTCAGGTCATTTATCCCGTGAAGCGCCAACACCGACAATGCCAGCTTTTGTGCAGCGCGCCATTCCGATTAACACCACGAATGTGATTTTACAAGCACCACAAGGCGTGAGTGCTGGGCAAGTGATAGGTATTCAACATTTTTCTGATGATTCTTTACTGAGCCATTTTCAACCCCAATCTTTTGAGCAATTATTACCCGCAGGCGAATTTAAATTGGTAATGGGATCGCAATTAGCGCAAAAATTACATTTACAAATTGGCGATAAAGTCCGTTTAATGATCACGGAAAACAGCCAATATACGCCCTTTGGTCGTGTGCCTGTGCAACGCTTATTTACCATTAGCGATATTTATTTTGCTTCAGGGCAAAATGACAGCAACGCCGTGTTTGCCAATCTTTCCGATATTGGCAGATTGATGCGTATTGGCCCACAGCAAATGCAAGGTTATCGCTTATTTTTACGCGATCCTTTTGATATTACCGAACTTCCTAACTATTTCAGTGCAGATGAATGGCAGATAACCGATTGGCGTAGTCAAAAAGGGGAGTTTTTCCAAGCGGTAAAAATGGAAAAAAATATGATGGGCTTGTTGATTAGCTTGATTATTGTGGTTGCCATTTCAAATATTATCACATCGCTCAGCTTAATGGTGGTGGATAAGCAAGGGGAAATTGCCATTTTGCAAACCCAAGGGCTGAATAAATCGCAAGTGCGCAGCCTGTTATTTGGCAAGGGCTATTAGTAGGCATTAGTGGAACCTTGATTGGCACGCTGCTTGGCGTGCTAACCACATTAAATTTAGATTCCATTATGGCGTGGTTTAGTGCAGAAAATATTCGTTTACCGACAGAATTAAATCTTTCACAGATTGTGATTATTGTTGCGGTATCCTTATTATTTTCTTTATGTTCAACGATTTATCCTGCTTACCGCGCGGCACAAATTGAGCCAGCAGAAGCCTTGCGCTATGAATAATGCGTAACAAAGTGCGGTGCTTTTTTACGAATACGAAATTTTTTTTTTTTACTTTTACTATAAAGCGAAAGCGAAACAGAAAAAGAAAAATAACGAGAAAAGAATGACAGAGAAGCAAATTTTACTCAGCTGCCAAAATTTAACCAAAGTTTACCAAGAAGGGGAAAACCAAACACAAGTGCTAAAAGACGTTACTTTCTCAATGGAAGAAGGCGAATTGGTGGCGATTGTGGGCAGTTCAGGTTCGGGCAAAAGTACCTTATTGCATACCCTAGGTGGCTTAGATCAGCCAACCAGCGGTGAAGTGTTCATTAAAGGGCAATCTTTGCAAAAGGCAAGCGCTGATGAATTAGCGAAATTGCGCAATCAATATATGGGGTTTGTCTATCAATTTCATCATTTAATGGCAGATTTTAGCGCGCTAGAAAACGTGATGATGCCGATGTTGATTGGTAAGCAAAATCGTAGTGAAGCGCAAGACCGTGCCGAAAAAATGTTGCAGGCGGTGGGCTTAGCACATCGCATTAAGCATCGTCCTTCTGCGTTGTCTGGCGGTGAGCGCCAGCGTGTCGCCATTGCTCGTGCGTTAGTGAATAATCCTGCTTTAGTGCTAGCTGATGAACCCACAGGGAATTTGGATCGCAAAACCACAGAAAGCATTTTTGAGCTTATTTTGAAATTAAACCAAGAGCAAAGAATTGCCTTTTTATTGGTCACGCACGATTTGCAGTTGGCGGAGAAACTTTCTCGCCGAATGGTGATGCAAGACGGTGTATTGCGTGGAGAAAGCTAGATGAACGCACCCTTTTTTATTAGCTGGCGTTATCAGCGTGGTAAGCAGAAAAATCGTTTGGTTTCACTGATTTCAATGTTTTCTACCCTTGGCATTGCCCTTGGTGTAATGGTGTTGATCGTGGGGCTAAGTGCGATGAACGGCTTTGAACGTGAGCTAAATAAACGCATTTTAGCGGTTGTGCCACACGTTGAAATCTCTGCTTATTCTGAACAGGGCGAGAGTACGCCAATAAAAAATTGGCAAAATTTAACCGCACTTTTAAAACAAGATCCTAGCGTGTTGGCGAGTTCCCCTTTTGTCAGTTTTACTGCTTTGGTAGAAAATGGCACGAAGTTAAAAGTGGTGCAAGTGAAAGGCATTGAAGCAGACAAGCAAGATCAAGTGAGTGCCTTAGGACAATTTGTATTAGGCGATGGCTGGCAAAATTTCTCTCGTGAAGGCGGGTTAGTCCTAGGCTCTGGCATTGCGCGTGAATTAGCGGTGCAAGAGGGGGATTGGGTAACATTGTTGATTTCTCAATCAGACGGCACCAATAATTTTACCCAGCCAATGCGTGAGCGTATGCAAATTACAGGGATTCTGCGCCTTGACGGCCAGCTCGATCACAGTTATGCCTTAATTCCCCTTGCAACTGCGCAGCAATTCTTGGATTATTCCGCCGATGAAGCCACAGGTGTTGAACTCAAAGTGCAGCACCCTTTTGCTGTGCAACAATTGGATTACCCAACCTTGCAACAGTATCCACAATTTTTGTCCGCGCAAAATTGGATTAGTAAATTTGGCTATATGTACCGCGATATTCAGCTTATTCGTACCGTGATGTATTTAGCAATGGTGCTAGTGATTGGCGTGGCGTGCTTTAATATTATTTCAACCTTGATTATGGCGGTGAAAGACAAGCAAGGCGATATTGCTATTATGCGTACCCTTGGCGCAAATGATGGCTTTATTAAACGAATTTTTATTTGGTATGGCTTACAAGCTGGAATGAAAGGCTGTGTCATCGGGCTGCTGTTAGGCTGCGTAACGGCATTAAATCTCACCCAATTAATTAAAGGCATTGAATTTTTAATTGGCAGAAAACTGCTTTCAGACGGCGTGTATTTCGTGGACTTTTTGCCGAGTGAACTTCATTGGCAAGATATTGCGGTGGTCTTTGTGGTGGCCTTAGTGCTAAGTTTGATCGCTAGTTTATATCCAGCAAGTCGCGCGGCAAAATTGCAACCTGCGCAAGTTTTAAGCAGTCATTAAAAATTTATTAATAATGTTTTTAAACTAGTTTACTAGTACAAAAATGCATGTTACATTGACACACAATTAAGTATTCGCAATGCGGATAAGCAAGTAATTATAAAATACAAACCAAGATGTAAGAGAGTGATGTATGACAAAAAGCAAAAATGACATTTATATTGCTAACGATGACACCCGAATTGGCAAAGTAGAGCAGGTGCTACCACCCATTGCGTTAATTGAAAAATATCCAGCAAGCGAAGTGGCGATCAACACCGTAAAAAAAGCTCGCCAACAAGCACACAATATTATTCATCGCAAAGATGATCGTTTACTTGTCGTGATTGGGCCTTGTTCCATTCACGATCCAAAATCGGCTTTGGAATATGCGCAACGCATCAAAGCAATGCGTGAAAAATATCAAGATAGCCTAGAAATTATTATGCGTGTTTATTTTGAAAAACCGCGTACAACCGTAGGTTGGAAAGGGCTAATCAACGATCCTTACCTAAATAACAGCTATGCGCTCAATGATGGTTTACGCATCGCACGAAAATTATTGTTAGATATTAATAACTTAGAAGTGCCAACCGCAGGCGAATTTTTGGATATGATCACACCGCAATATGTGGCAGATTTTATGAGCTGGGGCGCAATTGGGGCAAGAACCACAGAATCGCAAGTTCACCGCGAATTAGCTTCAGGCTTATCTTGTGCCGTAGGCTTTAAAAATGCCACCTATGGTGGTGTACGCATTGCCCTTGATGCCATTGGCGCGGCAGAAGCACCGCATTATTTCCTTTCTGTAACCAAATTTGGCCATTCTGCTATCGTTTCCACTAAAGGAAATGCAGATTGTCACATTATTTTACGCGGCGGTGATAACGGGCCAAATTACAGCGCAAAAGATGTCAATGAAGTTTGCGAAAGCATTGAAAAGAGCGGTCGAATTCCACACGTTATGGTGGATTTCAGCCACGCAAACAGCAATAAGCAATTCAAAAAACAATTAGAGGTTTGCGCAGATGTTTGCCAGCAAATTGCACAGGGTTCAAACCAAATCTTCGGCGTAATGATCGAAAGCCATTTAGTGGAAGGCAGACAAGATCTAGTAGAAGGCAAAGAATTAGTTTACGGACAAAGTATCACTGATGCCTGCATCGGTTGGGAAGACTCCGAATTAGTGCTGGAGCAACTTTCAAATGCGGTGATTACCCGCCGCCGTGCTAACAGCTAATTTGATTTTTATAAAGAAAAGGCTGAATTGAAAAAATTCAGTCTTTTTTATGTTCAGCAGATGAGGTGATTTTTTGCGAGATAGATCAAATTTCGAGAATTTCCGCATAAAAATGACTGAAAATTTGGTGTTATAATTCACCGCACTTTAAAATTGAAATGGCATATTAAAAGGAGTTAATGTGAAATTAGACGAGCTAGCTAAACTTGCTGGGGTTTCCAGAACAACAGTAAGTTATGTGGTAAATGGCAAAGCAAAACAGTATCGAGTAAGTGATAAAACCATTGAAAAGGTACAATCGCTAATCAAGGAATATGATTTCAAACCTAACGCAATGGCAGCAGGCTTGAGAGCGGGAAAAACCAATACTATTGGGTTGATTATTCCTGATTTTGAAAATATGAGTTATGCAAGAATTACTCATCAGCTTGAACAAAAGTTTCGCGAAAAAGGCTATCAACTGCTGATTGCCTGTTCTAATGATAATCCAAATAATGAGATGGCTTGTGCCAAGCACCTTTTCCAACGCAAAATTGATGCGCTGATTGTTTCAACTTCCTTGCCAGCGGACAATTTGTTTTATCAGCAAAGTGAAGTGCCAGTTTTTGGTTTTGACCGTAAGATAAGTGGCGATAATGTGATCAATGTGCTCTCTGATGATAGAAATGATGCTTATCGTTTGGCACAAGATTTGTTTAAACAGCAATCTTTTAACAATGTACTCTTTTTTGGTGCATTACCTGAATTACCAACGAGCAAGGAGCGTGAATTAGGCTTTCGTGAGGCATTAAAAGAGCGGTCAGAAAATTCGGTAGAATTTCTTTATAGTGAACAATTTCACCGTGATTCTGCTGCGTACACCTTTGAGCAATGGCTTGTAACAAATTCGTTACCAGATGCTTTGTTTGTTACGTCTTTGACGTTGTTACAGGGCATATTCCAAGTGCTATTAAGGCAGAATAAAGGGATTCCACAACAATTAGTGATTGCCACTTTTGGGGATCACGAAATGTTAGAATTATTAGCCAACAAAACCCTATGTGCGGTGCAAGATCACAAGAAAATTGCCGATAAATTGCTTGATTTAGTGCTAGAACGGCTTAACCATAAATCAGAAAGCTTACCAGAACCAACTAAGGTATTGCGCGATTTAGTTCATCATTGTTAATCGGAGAAAGGCGGTGGTGGTAGTGGTTCTGGTTTGCCTAAAAAGTGCGGTTCTTTTTCAACAAGAAGATCCAATACTGCCTGTAAACGAGCAAAAAACTCACGGAAGCGCACAAAGGTATAGCCACTAGGGTATTCCGCCGCAAAGCAGATTGCGTCAATATTATGATATTTGGCAATGAATAAAGCCCGTTCACAATGAAAACGCTGTGTAATGATGGTGATAGAATGAGCTTTAAACACTTGATCGGCGCGGATCACGGAATCTAAGGTACGAAACCCTGCATAGTCCAAATACATAAATTCTTCTGGCACACCCATTTTCTTCAAATCTTTGAACATAGTGCGCGGTTCGTTATATTCCACCGTGCGGTTATCTCCGCTAAGCAATAAATAATCCACTTTCCGTTCTTTAAATAGGTTATTCGCGGCTAATAGTCGATAAGAATAGAACAAATTTGGCGTATTTTTGCTGAAATATTTTGACGTGCCTAGCACTAAGCCATAAGGACGATAGGGCAGTTTTTTTATATCCGTATAAATACCTTGGCGAACGTAAAAGCCAATCGCTTGATCAACAAGCACAAGCAATAGTCCGCAAAGAAAAATAAGGAATAGGCAATACCGTAGAAATTTTCGAAGCAGAGCGTTAAACCACCGAAAAGAAAAAAGGTAACGGAAAAAGGATTTCAGCATAAAATTCATATTTTTTTACATCTTGAGCATCAAAATAATAAAAAATACTAGTAAATTCAAGTAAATTTATTCTAAAATACGTCTAGAAGTTTAGACGTCTAAAATTTCTTGACAAGGTATAGGGCTAAGGGTAGTTTATGTAGCCTACCTTGGCAAGATCGCATCAATGAAGTAATGGATAGGAAATGGCAGTACAAACAGCAACACTCTTTACACAAACACCGCTCAAACTTACCTTAGGTGGGGAACTTGGGCATATTGATGTTGCCTACCAAACCTATGGCAAATTGAATGCGGATAAAAGCAATGCGGTACTGATTTGTCACGCCTTAACCGGCGATGCTGAACCCTATAATGATGATCCTAATCAAGCTGGTTGGTGGCAAAATTTTATGGGGGAGGGCTTGGCGTTAGATACGTCAAAATATTTCTTCATTTGCTCTAACGTGCTAGGTGGCTGCAAAGGCACAACAGGGCCTGCGTCAATCAATCCACAGACACAAAAGCCTTACGGCAGCCAGTTTCCGCATATCCTTGTGCAGGATATTGTCAAGGTGCAGAAAGTGCTGCTCGATTATCTTAAAATTCCCCATTTAAAAGGTATTGTTGGTGGTTCGTTCGGCGGAATGCAAGCCACTCAATGGGCGATTGATTATCCTGATTTTATGGATAATATCGTCAATCTTTGCTCTTCTCTTTATTTTAGTGCAGAAGCCATCGGGTTTAATCACGTGATGCGCCAAGCCATTATCACCGATCCTCATTTTAATCATGGCGATTATTATGACGGTGAACCGCCCTCGCAAGGGCTGGCAATTGCGCGAATGTTAGGAATGCTGACTTATCGCACCGATATTCAACTAACCAAAGCCTTTGGACGCGCCACGAAAGTAGAAGGGCAGTATTGGGGCGATTATTTTCAAGTGGAATCCTATCTCAGTTATCAAGGGCAAAAGTTTCTCGATCGTTTTGATGCCAACAGCTATTTGCATTTGTTACGCGCATTGGATTTGTATGATCCTGCGTTGGGTTATGAAAGTACAGAGCAGGCATTGTCGCGTATTAAGGCACGTTATACGTTTAATTGGGGTGACTAATGATCAGCTTTTCAAAGCCGTGGACGTGAGAAAAAGTAAAGCAATGCTTGAACAAGCTGGCGTTGATTTGAGCTATCACGAATTCCCTTCCGATTACGGCCACGATGCCTTTTTGGTGGCTTATGATGCGTTTGAAACGCTAATTCGCAATGGATTAGAAAGCCATTAATTTAGCACATAGTGAAAAATAAGGGGCTGAAAAAAATCAGCTCCTTATTTTATAGGAAAACAGGTTAAATTAAATTACTCACAAAAATCACCAAAATAATCAATGGCACGACATATTTCACATAATTAAACCAAATTTTTGTGAAAGTGGAATTTGGTTTGCTGGAAAGTTCTTTTTTCGCTTCGTCTTTAAGCACAAAGCCCACGAAAATGGCGCAGCCAAGTGCGGTGAGTAAAAAGAGAATATTTCCGCTCACATAATCGAAAGCATCGAAAATGCTTTTGCCGAAGAAAGTGTAATCTTTCAGTAAGTTATCGCTCAAAATAGAAGGAATATTACCGAGCAAGAAAATGCCACCAAGGGTTAAGGCAATGGCTTTTCCACGGCGCATTCTGAGCTTTTCTTGAAGTGCGGTGATAATCACTTCATAAATAGTAATAGAAGTGGTTAGCGCGGCGATCAATAATAAACTAAAGAAGATAATGGCGAAAATTCGCCCTGCCCACATATGCGAGAACACAATTGGCAAACTTTGGAAAACCAGTGTTGGGCCTGCGTTCGGTTCAATGCCAAAGCTGAATAAAGACGGAAAAATCATAAAGCCCGCTAAAACCGCAATAACGGTATTGGTAAACCCAGTGATTACAGCGGTTTGCACTAGGTTTTCTTCCTTGCTCAGATAGCTTGAAAGAGTGATTAGCACGCCAAAACCTAAACTCAGAGCAAAGAAAACTTGACCTAGCACCATAATAAATAACTGCGGTGTAATTTTAGAAAAATCAGGTTTGAGATAATAAATAATCCCTTCCGCCGCACCGGGTAAGGTAATGTTGCGGATCACCATTCCAATTAAAAACACAAACAGCAATGGCATTAAATATTTTACCGAACGCTCAATACCACCGATAATCCCTTTGGCTAAGATCACATAGTTGATGGCCACAAAAATAAAGGTGTAAAGTGCGATTTGGAGCGGGCTATTACTAATGCTTTGTTCATAGAAAGTTTTGGCATAGTCTTTGCTGATGGTGCTAGAAATATCTAGGCTGCCAGAAATCAGGCTGATAATATAATTCATCACCCAGCCGCCAAGCACCATATAGTAAGCCATAATGCCGAAGGCACCGAGCAAGCCCATATAACCAATGATTTTCCAATATTTTGAATGGGGTTTGGCGGTGAGTTTATCTTCAAAGGCATCAATGGAATTCACACGCAAGCGGCGACCAATCACGTTTTCCACTAAGATCATTGGAATACCGATGACGATCATCGCAATGCAGAATAATAAAACGTATGCACCGCCACCGTTTTCACCCACTAAATAAGGGAAACGCCAAGTTGCACCAAACCCTACGGTTGCGCCAGCGACAGTCATAATATAGGTTAATCGGCTTGACCAAGTTTGTCGTTCAGATTTTTTTGTTGTCATAAACTACCTTAATTTTCAGTTTTGTCTTTGTATTCACAAAGATCTTCAATAATACAAGAACCGCAACGTGGCTTGCGCGCAATGCAGGTGTAACGTCCGTGCAAAATCAGCCAATGATGCACGTCCACTTTAAATTCTACCGGCACAACCTTGAGTAATTTTTCTTCTACTTGCAACACGGTTTTACCAGGGGCAAAGTTGGTGCGATTGCAGACGCGGAAAATATGCGTATCCACCGCAATAGTCGGCTGACCAAAGGCGGTATTTAACACCACATTCGCGGTTTTACGCCCAACTCCAGCTAAGGCTTCAAGTTCTTCACGGGTTTGGGGAATTTCGCCATTGTGTTTTTCGATCAGATCACGGCAGGTTTTAATAATATTTTCGGCTTTACTATTAAATAGTCCAATGGTTTTGATATAGCTCTTTAAGCCATCTAACCCAAGTTCTAAAATCGCTTGTGGGGTGTTCGCCACAGGGAAGAGTTTAGCCGTGGCTTTATTCACCCCTTTATCAGTGGCTTGTGCCGATAAAATCACCGCAATTAATAATTCAAAGGGCGAATTATAATGTAATTCAGTGGTGGGGTGGGGATTTTGATCCCGCAGTCGCGTTAAAATTTCAATACGTTTTTGTTTATTCATTGTGATTTATGGTTTTTGGTTATCGATTAAGTTTTTTACTGCCAACATTAAACCTAAACCAAGGAATGCTCCTGGGGGAAGAATAGCGAGCAAAAAGCTACTGTTTAGCTCAAAAAGGTTTAAATGTAACGCTGTTGCCCAGTTGCCGAGCAGGTTTTCCATTCCCATAAACAGTTTACCTGTGCCTAACACTTCACGAATTGCACCTAGCACAAACAAGCTGAACGCCATTCCCACGCCCATTGCAAAGCCATCAAAGAGCGAAAGCAGCACGCCATTTTTTGATGCAAAGGCTTCCGCGCGGCCAATGACAATACAGTTTGTTACAATCAACGGAATGAAGATCCCTAAGGATTGATAAAGCGTATAAGTGTAGGCATTCATAATCAGTTGCACAATGGTTACCGTGGTGGCGATAATCATCACATAAATAGGAATACGAATGGCGTGCGGAATATGCTTGCGGAACAACGAAACCACCACATTGGTACAGATTAATACCGCAATGGTGGCAATGCCTAAACCAAGGGCGTTGGTTGCCGAGCTAGACACCGCAAGTAGCGGGCAAAGCCCCAACAGTTGCACAAGAGCGGGGTTATTATGCCAAAAACCTTGCTTAAATAATTCGCTCCATTGGCTTTTTAGCCCAGTCGGCACGCTTTGTTGCGGTTGTTGTGGTTCAATGGAAGCCAAACCCATTTCGTTTTCTGATGTATGCTCTAAAGTGCGGTGGTTTTTTTCGTGATTTTCTTGCATTAGTTTTGCTCCTGTTTCACCGCGTTATTATTCATTTGTTGCAATAATGGCAAGGCTGAACGCTTGGTTTGATTGACGATGGCGCGCGGTGTAATGGTTGCGCCAGTAAATTGATCGAATTTACCGCCATCTTTTTTTACCGCCCAATCATTGAGATTATCGGCACTGATTTTTTGTTGATTAAAGCTCAGCACCCAATCAGAAATACGCAGTTCAATTTTATCACCTAAGCCTGGAGTTTCTTTGTGTTCAAGCACACGCAAACCTAGCACTTTACCCTGTGGTGTAATCCCTACCAGAAAGCGAATATTACCTGAATAGCCATCTGGCGCAATGGTTTCATAAGCATAAGCCACAGGCTGATGATTTTTCTCTGCGATACAAATTTTCTCAATGCGTAAGGTTTTGGCTTCAGCGAAATCAGGCTGTGAGCAACTGGAGAGCAAATCGTTATCGTAACTTTGCGGTGGAATAATTTGTGCAAGCAATTCTGCTTGTTGTTTGGCGATGGCTTGCTCAATAGGGGCTTTCGTTAAGAAATACACAGCGGTAGAAAGTGCGGTGCAAATTAACGCAATAATGCCCAAGATCACGCCATAACGGGTGCTAATTTTTACCGTTTGCATTGCTTATTTCCTTTTGTATCCAGCCACGCGCGGGCGAGTGTAGTGATCAATCAGTGGCACACAAATATTTGCCAGTAACACAGCAAATGCCACGCCATCAGGGTAGTTGCCATTAAAGCGAATTAGGCACACAAGCAAGCCCACAATCGCACCGAAAATCAGTTTTCCTTTTGGCGTGATTGAAGATGTGACAGGGTCAGTGGCAATAAAAAATGCGCCGAACATTGTTGCCCCACTAAACCAATGCCATAAAGGACTTGGTGCATAAGAAGAAGTAAGCCAGTGAATACCGTTTACCAGTAACATTATGGCTAAAAAAGCAGTAGGAATTTGCCAATGAATAATTTTCTTCCAAATTAGGAAAACACCGCCAAGTAAAAGAAAAGATTGATTTGTGCCCAGCCTAAACCAAGATTGAGTTCACTCTCAAAAGGCATCACTTCCACAAAAATAGGAGATTGATTAATTTCGCTTATCGCCATATTAATTTTGCTTGCGGTTTTGACGGAATCCAATGGCGTGGCTTGGGTAATCCCATCAATGGAATTGGCTAATTGATGCAGGCTGAAGCCGTCCGTAGTAATGCCGTGGAAAATCAGCTGATAAGCATCTTGCAAGCTAGGCGGCTCATTTAATAACGCCACGGGCGGCAACCAAGCGGTCATTTGCACAGGGAAAGAAATGAGCAACACTACATAACCCACCATTGCAGGGTTAAACAGATTTTGTCCCAAGCCACCGTAAACGTGCTTACCTAAAATGACCGCACAGAATGTCCCGATTAAAATCACCCAATAAGGTGCGTAAGGTGGGATTGCCATCGCGAGCATTAATGCCGTTAGCACCACGCTGAAATCACTGATATAAAACAGGTTTGGCTTTTTGCGTAAGCGCGTAACCATAAATTCCAACACTAACGCAAGGGTAATGGCGAGCAGGCTTTGAATTAACACACCAAAACCAAAATAATAAACTTGTGCGCCCAATGCAGGCAACATTGCCAACGCAACCCACAGCATAATACGAGCAGTCAATTTGCCCGAGTGGGTGTGTGGCGAACTCATCATTTTAAACATTGCTAAACCTTATTCTTTTTCTTGGGATCGATTTTCTTTTGCTTGTTTCTTCGCTTTCGCTCGTGCAATGGCAGCAGCGATAGCCGCTTTTTTCGGATCAAGTGCGGTGGAATTTTCTTGCGTTTTTTCTTTTGTTTTTTCAGCCGCACTTTGGGTTTCCACTTGTTCAGCTATACCTTGATTTTCCACATTTTTCTCTGTTGAGCCTGCAGATTGAACTGTGCTGTTCTGCGCTTGTTTCTTCGCTTTTGCTCGAGCAATTGCTGCAGCAATAGCCGCTTTTTTTGGGTCAAGCGCGGTGGTATTTTCTTGCGTTTTTTCTTTTGTTTTTTCAGCCGCGCTTTGGGTTTCTGCTTGTTCGGCTAAACCTTGATTTTCCACAATGTTCTCTGCTGAGTTTGTAGATTGCTCCGTGCCGTTCTGTGCTTGTTTCTTCGCTTTCGCTCGTGCAATGGCTGCAGCGATAGCGGCTTTTTTCGGATCAAGTGTGGTGGAGTTTTCTGGTGTTTTTTCTTTTGTTTTT